>JAUVIX010000013.1 GCA_030592565.1 Chlorobiota bacterium | reverse complement strand
TTGTTCCATTTCCATCTATGGCTTTTGAAGGAACATCATTATTAGTTAATCCTGAATTTGAATTATTATAATTTGTCCAGTTTGTCTAATAAAATTTTGTTAATCCACCAACCCAAGTTCCAATCCACTTTGTTCCATTTCCATCTATGGCTATTGAAGGAACATCATTATTAGGTAAACCCGAATTTGAAGTATTATATGTAGTCCAGTTTGTTCCGTCAAATTTTGCCAATCCTCCACCCCAGGTCCCAATCCATATCACACCACTTTCATCAATGGCGATTGATAAGACATTGTTGTCTGGTAAACCTGAATTTGAAGTAGTATATGTGTCCCAACTTGTTCCATCAAACTTAGTCAAGCCGCTACCATCAGTTCCAATCCACTTCATCCCACCTTCCTCAATAGTAATTACATTGACAAAATCGTTTGGTAAACCTGAATTTGAAGAATTGTATATAGTCCAGTCATATCCATCAAATTTTGCTAACCCACCACCTTTAATCCCAATCCACTTTACGTCATTTTCGTCAATAGATATTGCATTAATATTGCTGCCTGCTAAATCTGAATTAGCAGAGTTGTAGAAAGTTGATATTCCTGTGGTTTTGTCAAGTTTTACTAAACCGCCGGTCGTACATACCCACATATTATTGCCTTCCTCTGCCAAAGCAGTGATGCAATCACCATTTGTATAATTCAACCATTGCGGGTTTTGAGCATTTGCAAGGCTTATCAAGCCTATAATCGTAACTAATAATAAAATTGAGTTTTTCATAAGGCTTCCTTTTAAATAATTTTGTTTTTTCTGTTTGCTAAAACACACATTTTTTCACCGAAATTCATAAATAATACTTTGGTCGTCTTGCTGTTACATATTTTAATATAATAATCCAAATAGCCAGATTGGGATAACATTCTCATAACCTACTTCGATGTTATCTTTAACAATAAAAGAGTTTGGTACTCCCTTAATTTGCTTTCTGGTTTTGCTTAACCCGCCTATTTCAAATGTGTAGTTGCTATTAACAAAAAAATTAGGAAAGTCATCATAATTGTTTTTCAACTTAATAGCCTGGCTTCTATATCCCTCATCCAATACAGTCAATGCATTGATTGTTTTGGATGAAATATTTATCAATACGCTGATCGTTTTATAAAAAAATTCTTTCTTTATCAGATTGAAAATTACTATTTATAAAACGGATAACCAATATTTTGCCTATATAATAGCTTTTACCTTTCGATTATCAACTTTTCCCAAACCCTCAAACTAATTGACACTATTTCAACAACATATAAACCTGGTTTAAGCATTGAAATATTAATACAATTATTTACTCTCTTTTCGTACAGCACCTTTTGTCCAAATTGATTGTAAATAGTTATTTCATTGATTGGCTCCCCGTTTTTTGTTGAGATAAACAGTTCAGTTGATGCGGGATTTGGGAATATCTTTACTCTTTTTACTATTGATATATTTTCTTTTACAGAAACAGGTATGCCGTTTTCATTATAAACTGCTAAACCACCACTTCCAGTACCAATCCACTTTGATCCGTTTTCGTCTATGGCTATTGAACGGATATGATTATTGGGCAATCCCGAATTAGTAATATTGAAAATTGTCCAGTTCAAGCCATCAAGTTTAGCTAATCCCCCACCGTACGTCCCAATCCACTTTGTCCCGCTTCCATCTATGGCTATTGAACTGATATAGTTATTGGGCAATTCCGAATTAGTAATATTAAAAATTGTCCAGTTCAAGCCATCAAGTTTAGCTAATCCCCCACCGTACGTCCCAATCCACTTTGTCCCGCTTCCATCTATGGCTATTGAACGGATATAGTTATTGGGCAATTCCGAATTAGAGATAGTGTATATTGTCCAGTTTGAACCGTCAAATTTTGCCAATCCGCCGGTCCCGCCAAAATAACCAGTCCCAATCCACTTCTCCCCACTTTCGTCTATGACTATTGTCCAGACATAGTTATTGGGTAATTCTGAATTAGAAGTGTTGAATATTGTCCAGTTTATTCCATCAAATTTTGCCATTCCACCACCATGAGTTCCAATCCATTTAACTCCACCTGCTTCTATAGTTATAGAAGTGACATAATTATTAGGCAGCCAAGAATTATACTTATTGTATAAAGTCCAATTTATTCCGTCAAACTTAGCTAATCCGCCTTCGGCAGTCCCAATCCACATATTTTCGTTTCCATCAATGGCTATTGACCTAATACTGTTGTCGGGTAATCCTGAATTAGATGTGTTGTATACTATCCAAGTTGTTCCGTCAAATTTTGCCAATCCATCACCTAAAGTTCCAATCCACATATTTTCGCTTTCTTCGATGGCAATTGACCATAGATAGTTATCAGGCAATCCGGAATTAGAAATATTGTGTATTGTCCAGTTTGTATTATCAAAAGCTGCTAATCCGCTAGAAGTTCCGACCCACTTATCTACGTTTTCGCCAATAACTATTGACCAGATATTATTATCAGACAATCCTGAGTTAGAAGTGTTGTACACTATCCAATTTATCCCGTCAAATTTAGCTAATCCACCACCGTAAGTTCCAATCCACTTATTCCCGTTTTCACCGATGGCTATTGACCAGACCCAATTATTAGGTAACTCTGAATTATATGCATTGTATATAAGCCAGGTTATTCCATCAAATCTAGCTAATCCACCATCTTTAGTCCCTATCCACAAATTTCCATTCCCATCAATGGCTATCGACCAGATATCGTTATCAGGCAATTCTGAATTATAAGTGTTGTATATTGTCCAGGTTGTGCCATCAAATTTTGCTAATCCACCTTGATAGATTCCAATCCACTTATCCCCGTTTCCATCTATGGCTATTGAAGTGACAAAATTATTGGGTAATGCAGAGTTAGAAGTGTTGTATATTGTCCAGGTTGTACCATCAAAACTAGCTAATCCGCCATCAGTAGTCCCAATCCACAAATTTTCATTTCCATCAATGGCTAATGACCTGATACTGTTATCGGGTAATTCTGAATTAGAAGTATCGTATACTATCCAGTTTGTTTCGTCAAATTTTGCCAATCCACCTCGGTCTGTCCCAATCCACTTATTTCCACTTTCATCTATGATTACTGAACTAACAATATTTCCAGGCAATCCGGAATTTGCAGAATTGTAAAAAGTTGGGACACCAGTATTCTTATCAAGCTTCACTAAACCACCATTGGTTCCTGCCCAAATAAAATTATCTTCTTCTGCTAAAGTATAGACTCTACTTCCATTAGTGTAATTCAACCATTGTGGGTTTTGGGCATTTACAAGGCTTATCAAGCCTATAAATGTTACTAAGAGGAAAAATGTTTTTTTCATAACGCTTCCTGTTTTACAATATGGTTCTTCCTGTTTGCTAAAGTACGCTTTTTTTAACACCGAAATTCATAAAAAACACTTTTTACTAAAACAATCAATGCATTGATGTTTTTTGTTTAAAAGTCAGGTAACACACACTCTGTTCCTACCTCTCCCAAATAATCTTTAAAATCAATTATAAGGCTATTAAGTATAATATCCGACTTTTCATCGTGACAAGTCAGGCAAGCACCAACAGTCAGCATCCGTTTTTGCTCTTCAATTGTAAAAGGACGGAAGTTATCTCGTGTTGAGTGAGAGAAAATATCTTTGTAGTATTCTGTATTATCAGAGAAATCAAACGGAATCCAGGCATCTTCCGGCAATCCGTCAATCATATTATTTTCATATTTAGAATTAAAAACCCACCTCCCCTTTTGGTTACTAATTAAATAATCCAACTCACCTTCACCATATCCTAAAGCTACAGGATTGTTATGACAGGATTTACAGTTTCGCCCCTCCTTGATAATGGTATGCGGTTCGGCAGGAGCATAAAGGCGATGAAACAGGAAAGGTTCTCCTTCTTCCTTATTTTCATAACTGCTTTTGTCAATCGTCATTATCATTCCCGGAACGGCAGGTTTTACGTCTCTTCCGGTTTCATCATCAAAAATACCCAGGGTTGGAGCCATCGCCAGATATTCACCTGTATATTCAACCCAGGTTCCCTTCTTAAATCTGTTGGCAAACATATCATATCCTTCGGTTTCAGGTTCATAAACATTATGACATCCGATGCAACGCGGTGCCCAGGCTGTGTGACAGGCACTGCAACTCACATCCTCGTGTACACCGTTATGAGTACACTTTTCAGAAGGTGCATTAAGCTTGAAAATATTACCTGAATTTTTTCCAATCATAAATGCCGAATCCATATCATTAACAAAAGTATTTACCAGAACTATTCCGGACTCACCTCCCTTAATAAACCGTCTGCCTTCAGAGTTCCATCCCTTCAAACTGAAAATCAATTTAGACTCATTATCCAACTCACTGAATCCCATTGTTTCCGGCAATTTATCAAAATGGCAGTCCTCACATTTGATTTTTACCTGCTGTTCTTCATGAGCATACAATTTACCATCTCCCATAACCTCATAGGAGTTATGACAGTCAATACAATCAAGCCCAGCCTTGTGATGAACATCCTCACTGAGATGTGTAAAAACCCTTTCATCTTCCAATACCCGGAAACCGGAACTATCAGAAATATCATCTGCTGTTAATTGTGTTTCGTGCCAGCCTTCATAATTTGTTGAAATTCTGCCAGACCTGCTGTGGCAACCGAAGCAATGGTCATTTGTAACTTGTAAAGTCAGTGATGGATGAATTTTTTGATTTGCAGTATCTGTTCCATTATTTTCTTGATACAGCGAGTGCGATAACATGGCTTTTTCATTATAATTCAGATGGCAGGCATTACAACCTCCGCCTCTTGAAAGTTCAGTTATGGGGCCGGTCTCGGTTTTGGGGTTTCCAAGATGGCAGATAACGCATAGATTTTTAAGATGCTCGTCGGCTGCGGAATTTCCGAGATGATGGACATCATTTAATATTGAAAGTGAATCAGATTCGCCAAAAACAAAATGATCAACTGTAATCATACCACTTAATGTGTTCATCAAAGCACGGTCAACACGTTCTGTAATGTCGGGATGACAATTTGTTGTTCCGCAACTTCTTTTTGAATCGGAAAGATTCCCGGGAATCACAGTCATATTCCTGTGTGCTCTGTCTTTATCTGCTGAAAAAGAATCTCCGCCGTGGCACGACACGCAGCCAATTGCCAGAGGGTTATGAGCAGGAGAGAAACCTTCCACATCAATGTGGCAAATCATACAACTCTCCTTTCGGCCATTTATAGTGGGTATTCCATTTTCAGGGATTTCAAAATAATTCTGACCGAACAGAATCGGTTTAGGATCAAAATAGTCCGTCCGCTTTCCATCCCAGGGAGTACGCCATTCCCAGTTTTCTCCTCTGAAGAAATAACCGATAATAGTTAAACCCATATACAAATAGAATGTATAGAGTATCAGCTTTTTAAATATTTTAGATTTCCTTTCCGATATACGAGGAAGTAGATATAAAATGAAAAGGATACTAAAAACAAGCACTAATGAAAATCCCGGTGAACTAAGCCAGTGAAGTATTTCCTGTAATCCGACAAAATACCAGGGGCCTTTCATAACCTGGCTCATATTATCGTGCAATGGCGACTGAAAGAAAAAACTTAATACTGAAACAATAAGTAATGTATATAGAAATGTAGCTCCCTTACTCCAAATAGTTTTTGAGTGTTCAATGATTATAACTATTAAAAAAATAGTAGCAGTTGCAATATGATGAACATAAATAAGCTGAAGGTCCTTCCCCTGCCCAAGCAATGAAAAAGCAAGCAGATCACCAATGAGAGGGATTTTCTCAATGAGGCTTTCCATAATTTGCCTGGCCTGTAAAGCATCTGCATCAGCTTTCAGGATAAAACCGGTAATCATCACAAAAAATACAACCAATACCGAAATCACCAATCGAAGCCACACACCCGGCCTGACCTTTTTCTCTCCTGACTGCTTCAAATGATCCCAGATATGGAGCAAAGTAAAAACCAGAAAAAGCTGGGCACTCCAGTAATGAGCATTGCGAAAAAAAACAGCAAAAGGATTTACTATTAACATTTCCCCTATCGACTCATAGGGTGCTGAAATATCATAAGGAATTGCCAGGAAAATCCCGCTTACAGCACAAATCAGGAATGCAGCACTTGCAATGGCACCATAGGTATCATAAATGATTAAGGATTTTATGTTTTTAAAATTATCTGCCATTAAACCTCAATTACTATTTCTCCATCCTGCTTTTCAAACCTCAACTGCCGTAACCTTTCGACTGCCGGTCCTTTTGTCGGCTTTCCATTCGCATCAAACCTGGAACCATGACAGGGGCATACCATTTCTCCGTTCTCCTCATTATTTATAACACAACCGAGGTGTGTGCAATGTGCTGAAAAAGCCTTAATATCTCCCGCTTGTTTCGAAATAACAACTTCATCATAGAATGAAATCCCGTTGGGAATATCATCGGCAATTCTAACTTGGGTTTTAGTGCCCGCTTCCCTGTATCTTTTAACAGACATGCCCCAAATAAAGATAAAAGGAGCAGCTACAACGACCCATGTATAACGGAGAAATTCCTTTCGTGATATCTTATTTTTTTTATCCAATTTGATTTATCAGTGAGCGTCAAAATTACAAATCATTTTGCAATACGAAAATTTCTGCGCCAGACTTTGTCAAAATCTGGAACAACCAAAGCAGGCCATCCATCTCTACAATTGTCAGTACTAATCCCATCCGCGTGTTGTTGTAGCTTTAGCGGCGGCGAAGGCGCAAGCTATGCGAAGGCAAAGGCAGAGGAACAAGGAATGACATAAAATCTTATAATACAAGAGAAGTATCACGACTTTTTCTGTCAAGAAAACTTAACATTTATCATAAAAAAGTAGAAATTTATAACCTGTCTAAATAACAATTTTATCTACCTTATTCTCAAACATATACGATATTTATCCATTTTTACTAAAATAAGATAATGGTTGTATTGAATTGTTTTTCAATGATTTTTACACTATTTAAAATTTCTTCTAAATTGGAATCTTTTACAAAAAAGTAATTAATTTTGCCTGAACTTATATACATATATAACTTATTTTATATAAAATTAATATCAATGACGACAAGACGAGATTTCATTAAAATCTCCACAGCAGGAACAGGAGCTGCTGCACTCGGACTTAGCGTTCTTAGCTGGAACGGAGTTGGCAAAGCGTTTGCAGGCAAAGAATCTGAACCTGTCAGCGACACCGAGCTAAAACGTTATCCAACCTACTGCGAAGTTTGTTTTTGGAAATGTGCAGGCTGGACCTATGTGGACAAAGAAGGAAATATCAAAAAAATTCTTGGTAATGAAGAAGACCCGCATTGCAACGGAAGACTTTGCCCTCGGGGTACAGGTGGTGTTGGTATGTATAATGATGAAGACAGACTTAAAACTCCATTAATTCGGGAAGAAAAAGATGGAAAGCAGGTTTTCAGAGAGGCCTCGTGGGAAGAAGCTCTTGAGTACACAGCCAAACGTCTGAAAGAGGTAGCAAAAGAACATGGTCCTGAGTGTGTAGCTCTCTTTAATCATGGTTCAGGTGGCAAATATTTCGGTACTCTGCTCAAAGCATTTGGTTCTGAAAACATTGCAGCACCCTCATTTGCACAATGTCGCGGGCCGCGCGAAACAGGCTGGATTGCAACATTCGGTGAAGCAGTCGGATCACCGGAACCAACAGACATAAGAGACACCAAATGTCTTGTACTTATTGGTTCTCATATTGGTGAAAATATGCACAACGGGCAGGTTCAGGAAATGTCGGAAGCTATTGACCGCGGAGCAACTATCATAACAGTTGACCCGAGATTATCAACTGCTGCAAGCAAGTCGAAATATTGGCTGCCAATTAAACCTGCAACCGATATTGCACTGCTTCTTGCCTGGATACATGTTTTAATATATGAAGAGAGGTATAATAAGGAATATGTTGAGAAATACACTTATGGTTTTGATTTGCTGAAGGAACACGTTAAAGATATGACTCCTGAATGGGCTTATGGAATCACAACCATCGAACCATCTGTTATCAGGAAAACTGCCCGCGAAATGGCAGATGCAGCTCCTGCGGTAATTGTTCATCCCGGAAGGCATGTTACCTGGTATGGTGACGACACTCAACGCACCAGAGCAATTGCGATAATAAACGCCTTGTTAGGCTCATGGGGAAGCCGGGGAGGTTTCTATCTAAAAGAAAAAGTACATCTTGCACACCAAAAAATACCACCATTTCCTAAACCAAATAGGACATGGCGTGACGCATTCCCGGGGCAGTATGGGCTTGCAAGCCTTGCACTCTCATCCGGCATTTGCGATGCAACCATTCCTACTGATGATCGCGACTGTTCTTTCAAAGCATGGATAGTGTCAGGAACAAACTTGCCATTAACACTTCCAAACATGCAACACACCATTGATGCTATGTCGCATCTTGATTTTATGGTTGTTATTGATACAATGCCTATGGAAGTTACCGGCTATGCTGACGTAGTCTTTCCGGAATGCACATATCTTGAAAGATATGACGATATAAGAACATCTCCCCACAGGGAGCCATATATAGCACTTAGAATGCCGGCTGTAGAACCAAAGTATAACACAAAGCCAGCCTGGTGGATTGCCAAACAGCTTGCCGAAAAACTTGGTCTGGGTGAATATTTCCCTTATGATGATATAACTGAGCAACTTGACTGGCAGCTAAAACAGGTAGGCTCATCTTTAGAGGAGATGCAAAGAATAGGTGTCAAGAAATTTGACCGTCAGGATGGTGCCCTCTATTTTAAAAAAGGAGAAGAGTTAGAGTTCAATACACCATCCGGAAAGATTGAATTGTGGTCGAATGAGATGGCTGCTGAGAATTTTGATCCGATACCTGTTTATACGCCTCATCCCGAACCGGAAGAAGGGTTTTACAGGCTGATATACGGGCGGGCTCCAATGCATACTTTCAGCCGTACAGCAAATAATCATAATTTATGGGACCTGAAAAAAGAAAATGCCGTCTGGGTTAATCCCAAGGTTGCCAAATTGTGGGATTTTAACAATGGTGATCTTGTATGGCTAAAAAATCAGGATGGTGTTGTTTCATCGTTTCCTATAAAGGTCAGAATCACTGAACGCATACGTTGGGATTCGGTCTATATGGTGCATGGTTTTGGCCATTCCAAAAAAAGTCTCTCCAGAGCTTACGGCCATGGTGCCAACGATTCTGAACTGATAACAAAAGTTATGATCGATCCGGTTATGGGAGGTACCGGTATGAGGGGCAACTTTGTTACATTTTTACAAGAAGACCCAGGAAAGGAGGTTGAAGCATGAGATACGCAATGGCTATTGACACAAAAAAATGTGTAGGTTGTGGCGACTGTGTAGTTGCCTGCCAAACCGAAAATAATGTTCCACATGGATATTGCCGTGACTGGATTGTTGAAAATGTTACGGGAACCTATCCAAATGTTGAAATTGAGTTAAGATCAGAGAGGTGTAATCACTGCGACAATTCACCATGTGTAAGATGCTGCCCAACAGGTGCCAGTCATATTGTTGAAGGTGGTATTGTGATGGTTACGCCGGAAGAGTGTATCGGATGTGGTGCTTGTATTCAATCATGCCCCTATGATGCACGCTATTCACATCCCGAAGGATACGTTGATAAATGTACATTTTGTAAGCACCGTGTTGATAACGGTCAATTGCCGGCTTGTGTCGAGGTTTGCCCAACAAAATGCCTCTATTTTGGTGACCTTGACGATCCGAACTCAGATGTATCAAAAGCATTACAAAACAGAAAGTGGAAAGTTCTGGCACCTGAAGCAGGGACAAAACCACAACTATATTTTCTTACATAATTTTAAATAAACGTAATAAGAAAATGAAAGAAGAATTATTTGTCAGCGGACGCGATATTCCAAATATCGATCCCTATTTAAATATCTGGCATTGGCAGATTCCACTATACCTCTATCTTGGTGGTCTGGCAGCCGGTATTTTATTCTTTGCCGGATATTTTACAATAATGCGGAAAGAGAAAGATATGGAAGCCACCGTAAAGTGGGCTCCTTTCCTTGTTCCTTTTGCTCTGGTTCTTGGACTGTTTGCACTTTTCCTCGACCTGAAGCATAAGTTGTATTTTTGGCAATTATATACTACCGTCAGGTTTACTTCCCCAATGTCGTGGGGAGCCTGGACTCTAATGCTGATAACCCCGATATCATTTATCTGGGTTGCTACTTATATGAAAGAGCTATTTCCCAAGTGGGACTGGAAATTTGAATTTTTGAATAAGGCTGAGGCATATGCAATAAAAAACCGCAAAGGTATTGCCTGGATAATGATGATGCTTGCGGTTATCCTTGGTGTTTACACCGGAATATTGCTTTCTGCATTTAATGCACGACCATTATGGAACACTTCCATTCTGGGGCCACTATTCCTTGTTTCCGGCTTATCAACCGGGCTTGCTGCCAGTATGTGGATGTCGAAAAGTAAATATGAAAGAAAGGTGCTAAGCCGTTTAGACCTTATTATGATTGGGATTGAGCTATTTCTAATCATTCACCTTTTTATGGGTTTTCTTTCAGCTTCTGAAGTACAGATTGAAGCCGCAGCCCTATTCCTTGGTGGTGAATTTACAGTGGTTTTTTGGGTATTTGTAATTATTTTGGGTCTTATCTTTCCTGCAGTTCTCGAAATTCTGGAGCTCAGAGGATTTCATATTCCCGTTTGGATTCCAGCCCTCCTCATATTAATCGGAGGCCTTGTTTTCAGGTTTGTTATGGTGGAAGCCGGACAGATAACCCGCTTTTTATATTGATAAAAATAAATTGAATAACAATGAAAAAGAACTCAAATATTACAAAAGGGCCAAGATATATAAACCCATACTTTGGGGGCATATTGTTGGGTCTTTTACTTTTGGCAACATTTTACATTGCAGGTAGGGGATTGAGTGCCAGCGGCGCAGCAAAGCTTTCTGTTGTAACAATAATTGACAAAATAGCTCCGGCACATGCCGAAGGAAATGCTTACTACGACAAATTTATTCCTACTGACGATTCATCACCATTATTTAACTGGCTGATATTTGGCGCTATCGGGACTTTCTTCGGAGGGATGCTTTCGGGGGGAATATATGGGAGATTAAAGAAGTTAAGAATTGAACACTCACCAAATATAACAGGCAAAACCAGAATGATTGCTGCTGTTGTGGGAGGAATGCTATTTGGAATAGGAAGCCAGTTTGGTCGCGGATGCTCAAGTGGTGCAGCTCTTAGCGGTACTGCTTCATTATCCTTTGGCGGATTACTGGTTATGGCACTTATGTTTGGAATCGGATATGTATTTGCATATTTCTTTAGAAAATTATGGATTTAATAAAAAACAGATGATATGGGACCTTTAATTCCACAAGGCATTATAACAGGGCAATGGGATTTTGTAATTGCTCTTTTGATAGGCACAGCTTTCGGGTTTATACTAGAATCTTCGGGCTTCTCCTCTTCGAGAAATATAGCCGGGGTATTTTACGGCTATAATTTTGTCGTACTACGTGTATTTTTTACAGCAATGATTGTTGCTATGGTAGGACTCTTATATTTTAACTATCTGGGTTGGATAGAAATGGATATGGTTTTTGTATTACCAACCTATCTTGCGCCAATGATATTAGGAGGGTTCATTATGGGGCTTGGATTTGTAATAGGAGGGTTTTGCCCGGGCACAAGCTATACAGCCTGTGCCATAGGGAAGCTCGATGGATTCGCTTTTTTGGGAGGATTTATTATCGGGGTCTTCATTTTTGCAGAAGCATTCCCTCTTTTCGAAAACTTCTATTATTCAGGATATATGGGAAATATTACAATTGGAGAAGTATTCAATATTTCAAATGAATTGGTTACTTTCATTTTTGTAATTGTTGCAATTGTGGCCTTTTATGTAACCTGGCTCATCGAAAAGAAAGTTAGAAAAAACAGAACTGAATCTAAATTTGAATAACCATGAATAAGAACTATTTATTTCTTGCTATCCTTATGATCATACTAGCCGGTGGCTTGCTAATCCTGCCGGAAAGAACAAATTACACCCAGATTAATCCTGAGGATCTGTTATGGGATATTATTCAACCCAGTCGTTATGTTACGACCGATCAGGTTGCAAAAATGCTTATTGAGCAGGATCCGACTCTTGAATTGATCGACGTCAGGTGTGCAAAAGAGTATAACAAGTTCGCACTACCAAATGCAATCAACATCCCTTTAGACAGTATCCTGTCACCAAATTACTCAGATTATCTCGGTATTGAGGATATGAATGCTGTTTTTTACTGTAATGATGATATCCTTGCTGACCAGGCCTGGGTTATTGCAAAAAGGATGAATATTTCAAGAATCTATATTATGAAAGGCGGGCTTAATTGTTGGATAAAAACAATCATACAACCTACACCTCCTCCTGAAACAGCTTCAGGAGATGAGTTCGATCAGTACGATTTCAGAAAAGGAGCAAGCATGTATTTCACTGGCGCATCCATTTCGGCACCTAAATCTGATTCTAAATCTCAGGTAACTATTAAACGGAAGAAAAAAACAACAGCAACCGCTGGTGGTTGTTAGTAATTGTAAATATCAATAAAAGAAGAATATTATGCCAAATAAACATGTACACGAGTTAAATCCTAAGCGCACGGTAATTACAATGGTTCTTTTTGTTGTTATTATCGTCATTGGATTGGTGACCTTAAAATCACCCCGTTTAACATATACATTAACACCACGGCAAACTCTCGATTTAGTTAGTAGTAATGGTGGCAGTGTTCATCCTTATCAGCTTGATGCAGTATTAAAAGGAACCATTGATACAGTAATACTTATTGATATTCGAAATAAATTTGAATATAGCAACGGACATATTGATGGTGCCGAAAACATTTCTGCTTATGATTTAACAAATAAAGAAAATATTAAACGTCTTAAAGAGCTCAAGAAAGAAGAAATGGCCGTCATCCTTTATGGTAATAATCAGCTTGAAGCAAATGGCCCCTGGATGGTTTTCAGACAACTGGGTTTTGATAACGTTAAACTTTTACTGGGTGGGTATCAATATTATACCTTACATAAAAATGATCTTGCCAAAACAAAAGATGATAAAAGCTATATTCTTATGCAACCGGATTACAATTACTCGGAAGTGGCAAAAGAAACTGCCTCCCCTGGTAGTGATGTGAAAAAAGAGACCAAAAAAGCTCCTGTTATAAAACGCAAAAAGAAAACTAAGGCGACAGCAGGAGGGTGTTAGAATAAAGCATTTGAAAACCATGTATCTGAGATGCATGGTTTTTTCATTTCTACGAAAACGGATAACCTTATCTGAAATCAATAATTGCTGTATTTCTTTATACGACTGGCAATCAAGCACTTATTAACATTCCTTTGTTAATAAGCCATCCCATATTTTTCATACTATATAAAAGCCTCTTGTAACTATCTGATTATCTTTTACTTGTGTTTTTTGGTACAAACATTGAATTTACATATTTCTTCAAATAGGGTTATGCTTATTAAAAATATGGGAATAAGAAACAAAATAAGAAGAAATGTAGAAAGACTTAAGAAAGTTTCAGGCATTTATGCCTTTATCTTTCTTTTCCTGGCTCTTTCCTTTTCTGTGAGCACAAATGCCCAATACAGCAAAAGGCTAAAGCCAAAAAAATTTGAATGGACAAAAAACTGGGGAGTAAATCTTAATATGGGAGCAACCTCATTCTTTGGAGATGTAAGTTTGTATGACGATGATTATGCAGATAAACTAAAAAAAGAAAGTTCAGTAGGCTATGGTATAATCATTACCAGGAGAATTAATCCACTTTTTAATCTGGAGCTTCAGTTTTTAAAAGGCACACTCAAAGGAAAAAATTCGAAATCAAAATTTGAAGCAGATGTTTTGGAATATACCTTTAACACAACCTTAAATATTGTAAACTTGTTACTCCCTGATAATGAAGGCAACTTTTTTATGTATGCAAAAATGGGGCTTGGTCAGTTCAGGTTTTCATCAAGACTAACATACAAAGATCCCAAA
The DNA here is from genome assembly GCA_030592565.1 of Chlorobiota bacterium. Lineage (GTDB taxonomy): Bacteria > Bacteroidota > Bacteroidia > Bacteroidales > JAADJA01 > JAADJA01. Next base: position 6,451 of record JAUVIX010000013.1, on the reverse strand, counting down.
AAAGATGACAGAGTTGTTGATACAGGTGTTCCTGAGTTTGTATTCCTCTTGGGGACGGGTGCATACTATTCAATAAGTCCATCATTTAGTTTTAATGCTGAAGTTAATGGGCGAATGACAAATAACGATCAGATAGATGGAACTAAAAATAAAAAGGATAAAGATTATTACTCTTATATCTCATTAGGTATTACATACAATATTAATAATGCAAAACAGCATTACAGGAAAATAAAGAAAACGCCTTTAATCAGGAAATATTAAATATGAACGAAATTATTGAATAACAATTAAAACTATATATTGTGAAAAAGCAAATCAAATATTTAATCCTTGCAACTCTGTTTGTTTCATTAGTTTTTCCCGAAACAGCAAGTAGTCAGAGGTGGGGCGGACGCTGGAAACCCGGATTTTGGGACAAATGGTCGGTAAATGTTAATGGTGGCTTAACTTCATTCTTTGGAGATTTAAGTCTTTACGATACTGACATTGCTGACAAACTATCAAAAGAAAGTGGGCCAGCTTTTGGTTTAGTACTGTCAAAACACATTAATAATACGTTTGCCATTTCCGGGCAGTTATTATATGGAACGCTTAAAGGCCAGAATTCAACAACTGCATTTGATGCAAATATTCTTGAATTCAATATTCAGGGAAAAGTTTATTTTATTAATCTTTTCTCCCCTGAGAATTTATCAAACTTTGATGTGTATGGATATCTTGGTGCAGGCCAGTTTACATTCAAGAGTGAACAGTACAAAATAGAAGATCCGTCAGATATATCAATTGAAGATACAGGTACTCCAGAGTTTGTTTACTTCTTTGGTTTCGGATTTGAATACCAATTTACTGAAAAGTTTGGAATGACTTTAGATATGGGAATGCGTCAGGCACAGAACGATAAACTTGATGATCTGGTTAAAAACAAAAACTATGACTATTACAGTTACCTAAGCGTTGGTTTTACATACTACATTGAAAGTTTTAAAAAGTCATCAAGAAAAGGTGGAAGATCTTCATACAGCAGAAGTCGTGGAAGAGCACCAATGAGAAGGAGATAATCTAAAAACTATACCTGAGCCCTGTAAACCAGCTAATAGAGTATGGATGATAATCAAAATCACCATCTTTATTAATTGGACTTAAAGCATATTTGAAAGTAGGTTCAAAATTAACAGACAATTTTTTAAGAAAACTGTATTCCAATCCCAAAGAAAGAGAACTGTTAAAGAAAATAGAATTAAAATTACCAGAATTCTCAACATCATACTTTTGAGCATCAACCTCAAGATAAACACTATTATTAGTCACAAAAGCAGGGCTGACACCTCCCATTACATTTATAGAAAATTTCTTATTCAGAACCTTATAACGAAGCATTAGAGGTACTTCAAAAATATCAAAGTCCTCAACAACTTTAACATTTAACTGATTAATTAAATCAACAGTATCCTTAGCATCAATAATCTCTCTGATATCTGAAGGTACATTCTCCAAAGCAAAATTTATAACACCCAATGATGTTTCAATAGAATACAATAAAAACTTCCCATCATCCTCTACAAAAGTAAGTGCATCATTATTGATCTGTCCGATTTGGGAGTAATACATCCCCGTCTGGAAACTAACCCTTTTACTTACACTATAATTTACATCTACACCTGCTGCAATTGAAGTCATTGGATCTTCGCTATTATTATATGTCTGTTCATTTGCTATCGAACCACTTGAATATGTCGTACTAATGTCACGATAAGAATTAATGGGAGCAACCTGCGCCCCAACAGTCCACCTAAGCACATTCGATTTAACAATATTATCTTCAAAACCATATTCCTGCAACGGTGCAGCCTCAATATTATAATAAGTAAGTATTTCTGTATTTTTTTTCGGATAAGAAGTAGCAAGCATCTCTGATAATGCCTCCTTTTCAACAGCAATAGAAGTAATTTCCTTCATTTCAAGTTTATGAATTTCGGTTTTTTTAATTTCTATGGAAGATGAATTATCAGCAAGTAAGACAACATAATCATTTTCAACAACAGAACTGTTTTCGGATGAGGCGGAATTTATTGATTCTACCTCGGCAATACTGACAGCATTATTTTCAAAAACATTATCCGGCTCCTTTTCTTTAACAAATATTTCTTTAGTACCATCATCCTTAAAAGTAGAAATCTCTGTTATTGAAGGCAGCATTACAGGTTGCCCTGTATTGTTGTTTTCAGATATTTGACTATAAGAACCAATATCAAGATTATAAACACCATAAAAATAACCGGCTCCGAATGCAAAAAGAATAACTATTGAAGCCGCAAGTAATCTGAGATAAAAGAAAGTCTTCTGTTTGCCCACTTTTCCAAGGCCGGCATTAAGCCTGTCCCAGGAATAAATCGGTGGGCTTTCTTTATACCCCTTCAGTCCTTGTTCAAAAAGCCTGTCAATATTTTTCTTATCTCTGTTCATTTATTTTTTGTACCGGTGCTGTATAAAAATACTTTTTCACTTTATCCTGCAAAATATACCTTGCTCTTGAAAGATTAGATTTAGATGTGCCTTCTGAAATCCCCAGCATTTCACCAATTTCTCTATGCGAATATCCTTCAATGGCATATAAATTAAAGACAACGCGATATTTTGGAGATAGTTCCCTAATCAGTCTAATAAGGTCCTGAACCGAAATATCATCAATAACCTCCGAAAAATCTATATCATCAACAAAATCAATATTGTCGTTCAGGGCATACAACTGATGCTGCTTCCGGTACTTTTCCAGTGCTGTATTAATCATTATGCGTCGAATCCAGCCTGCTAAAGAACCTTTATTCCCAAACTGTTTCATATTCTGAAACACCTTCATAAACCCCTCATGCAAAGTATCTTCAGCTTCTGAATAATCCGTCGAATAATACTGGCAAACCCCGAACATCTGTTCCGAAAAAAGATTATACAACTCTTGCTGCGCTTTTCTTTTCCCGGATAAACATCCCTTTATAATATAATTTAATTCATCTTTTGCCATTGGCTTTACCGATATTACGATACAGTAAAACCACTAAATTATAAAAAATATTGCTTACACGACAAATGATTTATAATATGATGAGAAAATAATCAGAAGGGTTGCGTTTATAAATTAATACAAGTGTCAATATTTGCACATAAAACGAAGTCAGGCAAAAAAATCATATCAAAAGCAACCATTAGTAAAAAAACATCATCTACTTGTAAACATCATTAAAACAAATTAATGATATAACACCCATGAAGACAATGAAAGAATATATGTTGAAAAAGATCCAGCTTCTCAAAATTGACCCCAATGTCATATTATTTATTCTTGTCATTATGTTTTTTATTTTGCTTTACGCCACTGAAAATATTGTAAAGCTGACACTGCTTCCGCAATAATTGTATTCCGGTAAATTCTTTTGCAATCTTCCATTTCCTTACTTCTAATTAATTTTTCTACTTTTGCTAAATTGTTATGCACTTACTTAGAGCCATATCATCACTTTCACTTATTTTGACAGTGATTCTTTTTCCATCCTGCCAAAAGGAAATTATTTCACTTAATCATACAACTATAAATTTACAAACCGAAGCTGAAATCCATAATATCTTTTTTATTGATTCTCTTACAGGCTACGCCGTTGGGGGGATACAAAACAGATTTGGTTCCATATTTAAAACTGCTGATGCAGGAAACACCTGGCAGGAAGTATTTCATTCGGATACAAATCTGAATGATATTTATTTTTTAACCCCGGAGACCGGGTTCGCCTGTGGTGATGATATTTTACTTCTCAAAACATTGGACTCAGGAAACAGCTGGACAAAAGTTACTTATGGCTGGAATCCACCGGAAGCATATATTTCTCCATTAAAACATATTGAATTTGTAGATGACACAGCAGGATATCTGACCGGTGGTGCATATTTCGACAGAGGTATTATTTTCAAGACACAAAACAGCGGCTTGTGGTGGGAGCCCTATCATTTTGACAATGAGATGTCAGCGAGCCATTTCAGTGATAAGGAAACAGGTATCTTTGGAGGATACGGCCTGATCACTAAAACAACAGATGGAGCACAAACCTTTCAGCCAATTGATATCCGGGGTGATTTTTATACATCCTTCTGCTTCACAACTAAAGAAACGGGGTTTGCCTGTGGCTATAACGGTGGTATATTCAAAACTAATGATAATGGAAGCAACTGGACAACCATTTATAAACCCAATAATGCAGATCTTTGCAGAATACATTTAAATGATATCACTTTTGCACAAAATGGGAAAGGGATAGCAGTTGGAAATGAAGGTATAATATTAATTAGCAATGGTAACGGCAGTTCCTGGGAAAAAGCGCAACATTTTACTTCCGACAAATTATTTTCAGTTACTATACATGTTGATGGTTCTGCATGGGTTACATCTGAAAACGGAAATATTTACATCCTGGATTTGTAATAATATTGGCTTCGGTATCATTTGCTGTGCATTGCATTAGTTTACTGGTAATGACAACTGAAATACAATCAAATACTAACCAGACATCCACCTAAAACCCACATCCCAGGCTAACTTCAAAAAAATCAGCCTGCCCGGCATTACCATTGAGAAACAATCCGACAAATGGTTTTAGTTTTGTAGTTTTCATCGGATTCAAAATATAATATTGAGCACCCAGCTTACTTGAAACCAAGCTTTTTGTAAAATTCTTAAAACCAGAAGTGTTTTCGTTCAAGCGCTGTAAGTCTTTATAAAACGGATTATACACATTAAGTCCGAGCTGAAATAAAAACCCAAATCTGCCCATAATCATCTCAACACCTCCAAAAGCTATCAATCTTATTGATTTCTGATGCTGGTTATCAGTATAGAAATTATTTGAAGTAATAAAATCATAATAGCTTGTGTAGTAATTACCCTGCAATCCGAAAATAATATTTGTAATAACACTGAGCCTTTTAGATAAGTATGCAGAGGCAACATAAACAGGATATTTAGGCCCCCCAACAGGTATGGTTGGAGAAGCGAATTCATGTATTCCCATTCCCATTCGGAAAACAAATTTCAATTTCTTATCAAAATAAAATATGCTATCAGGTGAAAAATATTTGTCAGGACTTCCCCCTGGGAAATACTTAAATCCAAGATTGGCTGCCGGAATATTTGCCCCCACATTAGGTATCTGAATATGCCCGTTAGAGTAATGCTGTGCACTAACACCAAGAACAATTTCAAATTTCTTGGAAACGCTATAAATACCATTAAACGAGAGTATTGTAATATTTGTAATATGAGAGCCTATTACGATATTTTCAGGATTATCAACAATATCATAGGGCTTATTAAACCAGGAAAAACCCATTCCAAGTAAAGCCTCAAGCGAAAACCTGTTATTACTCACTAATTTGAATGAAATATTCGGAATAATGGAAACATTACTCCCCAACACATCTTTATTTCCCAATGAACCATATAATAACAGAATGCCCGTTTGAGGAAATTTATAGTAGCTATTCCACCAATTCTTCCCAACAGTTTGCCATGACAAATTGACACCTGTAAAAAAAGCAGCTCCTCTTTCCGGAAAATCAGGGTATATATCCAGAATTTTACCCACCTGAAATACCGGTTCGACAAAAAATGAATTTTTTATATCAGAGTTATTTACTTGTCCGATGGTGATATTTGACATGCAATTACCAACAAAAACTATTAATAACCAAGTACTTATTTTTAAAATTCTACACATCGAACAAATAAAATATTACAAGCAAAATAAAATTTGAATTGTCAAAAATCCGAAATATAATTGAAATATTGATATTTTTTGTAAATTTGAAAGCAAAATTTTAAACAAACCTTCGTTAATAAGACTATGGAATATGCAATTTTAAACTTAGAACTTGCTGATGGCATAGCATTAGTAAAAATAAGCAGGCCAAAAGCATTAAACGCGCTCAATACCAGGTTTTTTCTGGAGATGGATGCAATGATTGAGAAAATTTCGACAATGCCCGAAATAAAAGTTATGGTGATAACAGGTGATGGAAAGGCATTTGTTGCAGGTGCCGACATAGCGGAGATGGTTGATAAGTCTCCCGAAGAGGGAACAGACTTCTCTATAATAGGGCAAAATACTTTTACCAGTCTTGAAAAAATGGAAATTCCGGTAATTGCAGCTATAAACGGTTTTGCTCTCGGAGGGGGCCTTGAACTGGCAATGGGCTGCGACATCAGGATTGCAAGTAATAGGGCTAAATTCGGACAACCTGAAGTTAGTCTGGGATTGATTCCCGGATATGCAGGGACACAACGTCTGCCAAGATTGGTTGGAAAAGGAGATGCTCTGCTTTTATTGATGACCGGCGATATGATTGATGCTAACGAAGCTCTGAGAATCGGATTGGTACAAAAAGTTATTGAGCCTGAACTGTTGAT
>JAUVIX010000105.1 GCA_030592565.1 Chlorobiota bacterium | reverse complement strand
CTCAGGGAATATCCAGTCAAAACAGATTAGTATTCCGGTTTTGCAAAATCCAATATCAAAAACAGGAAGTCCAATATTGCCTATCTCAAAAATTTCTTTTTCATTAAGGAAAAGATGAATTTTTCTGTATTTACCTAATAATCCTTCAGGGCTGACAAGTGCAGATGAGTTGTAAAGGTTGTCATTCTCGCGTTCGTTAAAACCTGCAATAATATGTAAATCGTATTTTCTGGCTTCATCAATAAGAAAATCAATAAACCTGCTGTTTACCGTTTCTTCAGCACTTTCAAAAGCATGATCTTTTGAAACAAAATTATATCCTGAATTTGCCAACTCGGGTAAAACAATCAGATCGGCATCTTTTGCCAACGGCATAAGACTTTTAATTTTCTTAATATTTGTTTCCTGATTGCCAAGCACAGGACGAAACTGCATAAATCCGGCTTTTATCATTGTCTGATTATATCAAATTCTCCGTTATCATTAATCTTTATTATCGTTGAGGCTTTGGTCTTATTAATTATATTTCTGTTTGATTCCACGATATAATCAACCCTGTTTTTAATTACTTCCGAAATATCTCTGAATATAAAGGGGGCAGTATCCCCTGACAGGTTAGCAGAAGTTGAAACAATTGGTTTACCAAACTCTTCGATCAACCGCCTGCAAAATTCATCTTTAACAATCCGAATTCCTATTGTGCCATCTTTATGGATTACGTTTTTTGCCAGATTCTTAGCACCTGAATATATAATAGTAGTTGGTTTGTCAATACTTTCAACTAAATCCCAGATTATGGGCGGTAAAATTTTTACATACTTATTCAACTGCGAAGCCTTGCATAGCAGAACTATATAGCTTGTATCCGCACCCCTGCTCTTAATCTTATAAATTTTTGAAACAGCCGATTTGTTAGTGGCATCGCCTCCAATACCCCATATTGTATCGGTTGGATAAAGAATTGTTCCACCTCCTTTTAAAACTTTTATTGCTTTTTTGATATCTTCTTCCATTTATTCGATTCGTTTTAAAAGTTCATTTTTATCAATTGTCATTGCACATTTGAAATGGTCTTCCGGACAGTCTTTTAGCCCATGAAGCCCGCAAGGCTTACATTTTAGCTTTTCTTTTGTCTGAACAATAATAGAATCTTCTGACATCGGCCCAAATCCGAACGAAGGCACTGTGGAACAAAAGATTGCCGTTATTTTTGCATTTACTGCCGAAGCTAAATGTAAAGGTGCTGAGTCGTTCATGAAATTCATTACCGCGTCCCTCATCAAAGCTGCCGATTCCAGAAAATTTAATTTACCGGCAAGATTCATTGAATTGCTATGTCCTGATTTATTGATTATTGCGTTGCAAAGTTCGGAATCATTTTTTGAGCCGAGAAAATAAACTCTGATATCTTTATCAATATCTTTTATGAATTCTATCCACTTTTCTTCAGGATATTGTTTTGTAAACCAAAGAGAAGCTGGTGATACAGTTATATATTTTGCCGTCTTAAATTGTGACATTTTCGCATAATCGCGCGGTAATGGGTAAAGTTTTACAGGGAACAGGGTCTCGTCAGTAAAACGTTTTACAAGGTTTATATTTCGCTCTGTTTCGTGTATTTCACCGTTATGTATTGTGTGTTTTATTCTGATATTGAAAAATGGGGAAAATGGGTTTTTGTTGAATCCAACCTTCAGTTTTGCCCCTGACAGTATTGTTATTAAGCCACTTGATGCAAACCTCTGTATGTTTATCACAGAGTCATATTTGTTTTCCCTGATCTCCTGAATCAGTTTTCTGAAATTTTTATATTTATCCTTCGATTTATCCCAAATTAAAAGGGCATGAAGAAATGGGTGTCCGTCAAATAGTCTTTCATTTCCCTCTTTAAGAAGGAAATCAATTTCTGCATCAGGGTAGTGATAATGTAACTTTTCCAGTACTGGCGTGGCCAGTATCACATCACCGATGGATGCTGTTTGTATAATCAGGATTTTTTTCAAATTTATTTTTCTAATTACTTAATAACTACACTGCCACATCATAATCTCTCAGAGCATCATTAAGCGAAGTTTTCAAATCGGTTGAAGCTTTCCTTTTACCTATAATCAATGCACAAGAAACGTTAAATTCTCCTGCATTAAATTTTTTAGTGTACGAACCTGGAATCACAACCGACCTCGCAGGCACTCTGCCTTTTATCTCTACTGGTTCACTACCGGTGACATCAATAATCTTTGTTGAGTTTGTAATCACCACATTTGCACCGAGAACCGCTTCCTTTTCAACTTTGACACCCTCTACTACAATACTTCTTGAGCCAATGAAACAACCGTCTTCTATAATAACAGGTGCAGCCTGGACAGGTTCAAGAACTCCACCAATCCCAACACCACCACTAAGATGTACATTTTTTCCTATTTGTGCGCAAGAACCAACGGTAGCCCAGGTGTCAACCATTGTGCCGCCATCCACGTAAGCACCTATATTTATATAAGAAGGCATCATAACAACTCCTCTTGCTATATATGCTCCATATCTTGCCAAAGCATGAGGTACAACACGTACTCCAAGTTTTTTATAGCCCGTCTTTAAATCAATCTTGTCGTGAAACTCAAAGGGTCCCACCTCTGTGGTTTCCATTTTTTGTATTGGAAAGTATAGGATTACAGCCTTTTTTATCCATTCATTAACTATCCATCCATTCCCGTTGGGCTGTGCAACCCTGACTTCTCCTTTATCCAACATTTCAATAACCTGCCGGATACTGTTTGTATGTTTATCCGATGACAATAAATCTCTGTTTGCCCAGGCTTCTTCGATATTTTGTTTCAATTCTTTAATCATATTTTAAAATAATGTAGTCAAAAGTATTAAATTTTTACAAAGTAAGGAAACTTCTTTATAATTTTGCACCGATTTTTAAGTTATAAATGTCATAATGGGTAGAATTATTGCAATTGATTATGGAAGAAAAAGGGTAGGGTTAGCTGTAACTGATGAATTGAAAATGATTGCAAACCCATTAACAACAGTTCATTCAAAGGATATTATTAGTTTTTTAAAGGAGTATTGTGCAAATGAAATAGTTGAGTGTTTTGTTGTGGGTGAGCCGAGGCAGATGGATTACACCCCGTCAGAATCAATGAGGTTCATCACTCCTTTTGTTAAGAAATTAAAAAAGGAGATACCCGGAATACCTGTAGAGATGGCTGATGAGCGATTTACATCAAAGATTGCAAGTCAGGCGATGATAACCGCCGGATTGAAAAAAAAGGATAGGCAAAATAAAGCATTGGTCGATAAGATCAGTGCGGTTTTAATTTTGCAATCATATCTTGAAATGAAAAGTAATATGTTTTGATAGATATCTTTTCTCTTGATATTTGTTAGGAATTAGAAATTAGGTTTTATTTATGGTTTTACCAATATTAGCATACGGACATCCAACACTTAGGAGAATATCGGAGGATGTTGAGAAAGATTATTCCGGTTTGGATGAGCTTGTTGAAGATATGTTTGATACAATGTACCTAACATCAGGCGTAGGGCTGGCAGCTCCACAAGTGGGCAAATCTATTAGGTTGTTCATAGTTGATGCTTCTCCTTTTGCAGAAGATGAGCCTGAAGCAAGTGGGTTTAAAAAAATATTTATCAATGCTCAGAGTGTTGAGGAAAAAGGAGAGGAATGGAGTTTTAATGAAGGTTGCCTGAGCTTGCCCGATATTCGTGAAGATGTAATCCGCAAGCCTGGTATAAGAATACAGTATTATGATGAAAACTTTGAATATCACGATGATAAGTTTATCAAGGTTATGGCAAGGATTATTCAGCATGAGTATGATCATCTTGAGGGAGTGCTTTTTGTTGATAGAATTTCCAATATACGTAAGATGTTGCTTAAACGGAAACTCTCAGATATTTCAAAAGGCAATATTGATGTTGATTACAAAATGATTTTTCCGAAAAGGAAAAAGGGTAGAAAAAGATAGTGATTAACTTGAAATATGAATAATAAACCCCGTAGGGGGGTGGTATGTTGGTAGAAAATCAGCTAACGGAGCTTGCGAAGAGCAAAAATTGTGACAAAATAAATGAAAAACAAGAAATATAATAATAAAAATATATACAAATGAAGTACAACAAAATTTTTAGTTTAATATTTTTGGGGCTGATAATTGCATCCTGCTCATCCCCACAGCAGAAAATGAAATCGACAATTCAGGAACAGGAAAAAGCGTTTTACACGTCTCAGCCCGGCGATGCTAATTTGGCCGTAGTTTTGATTAATTCATATGTTAGCTATGTCGCCAATTATCCATCGGATATTGATGCTCCAGAGTTTCTATTTAAAGCAGCTGATATTGCTATGAATATGAACAAGCCGCAACAGGCAATTAAGTTGTTTCAAAGAATTATTGGTGATTATTCCGATTTTGACAAACTACCACAATGCTTGTTCCTACAGGGATATATTTATGAAAATAACCTTGGAAATCTTCAAAAAGCAAAAGAAATCTATCTGGAATTTCTTGAGAAATATCCCAATGATGAATTTGCCGATGATGCTGAAGTTTCATTGCAGAATCTTGGCAAATCTCCCGAACAATTAATTAGGGAGTTTGAAGAGAAATCAAAGTCACAGGAGTAATTTGAGCCTTGACCTGAAAGGATTGCAAGATGGCTCTGTGGGTTGACAGAGCTATTAGAGGATGGAAAATGAAAAAGAAAGTTATCATAGGTCTTTCCGGAGGTGTTGATTCCAGCGTAGCAGCTTATCTGTTGCAGCAGCAGGGATATGATGTTGAGGCGCTGTTTATGATAAACTGGAAGGATAGCAGCGTTACCCTACGTGGTGATTGCTCGTGGGAAGAGGACCTGATTGTTGCAAAACTGGTTGCTAAAAAACTCGGTATTCCATTACATATTGTCGATTCGAGCAACGATTATATGAAAAAGGTTGCCGATTATATGTTTAATGAGTACGAAAAAGGCAGAACACCAAATCCTGATGTGCTGTGTAACCGCGAAATAAAGTTTGATGTTTTTATTGATAAGGTCAGGGAGATAGGTGCCGATTATTTTGCAACCGGCCACTATTGCCGTAAGGAAGAGATCACAAAGGATGGAAAGACATATTATCGTCTGCTTGCCGGAACGGATCCCAATAAAGATCAGAGTTATTTTCTTTGTCAGTTGTCACAAGAGCAGATAAATGAGGCTCTGTTCCCAATAGGCGACATCCTGAAACCTGAAGTGCGTCGCATTGCACATGAACAGGGACTTGCTTCAGCGGACAAGAAGGATTCACAGGGAATCTGCTTTGTAGGGAAAGTTGATCTGCCTACATTCCTGCAGCAGAAACTAATGGCCAAAAAAGGAGAAATTGTTGAAATCCCGAAAGATAAGGTGACAGATGAGTCAGTGCTTGCCGAAAATGTAACTGATGAGAATGAAAGATTAAAATTTTTTTGTACTGACCGGAAGTATAGCAAGGAAGACGGAAAGATATTGAGTACCCATAACGGAGCTTATTTTTTTACAATCGGGCAGCGCAAAGGTCTTGATGTGGGAGGAACAGCGGAGCCTTTGTTTGTTATAGCTACCGACATTAAAGAGAATATTATTTATGTTGGGCAGGGTAAAAAGCATCCCGGACTTTTCAGAACAGGCCTGTTTGTACCCAATAATGAAATTCACTGGATACGCGCTGACCTTAGGCTGCAAACTGGTGATTCGGGTGAATATTTGGTAAGGATACGGTACAGACAGGCACTTCAGAAAGCTGTTATATATCAGAAAAAAGATGGAATGTATATTGTTTTTGACGAGCCGCAACGCGGAATAACTTCCGGACAGTTTGCAGCCTGGTATAAAGATGAGGAGCTGCTGGGGTCGGGAGTGATAGGATAATTTATTATTTTTTTCCTTGATTTTTATAAAAAGTATTACTTTTGTAACCGAACAGATGATAAACAATAATAACATATTAAACAATTGGTGGTGTCTTTACGAACTCCGAAAGTGATGTAATCCGATTGTTTATTTAAAAATATTACAAGGCGTGCCGATTACGGCACGCCTTTTTTATTTGCACTAATTTAAATATTAATCAATAAAAATTCAAATTATGTCAAGAACAAGAAAAATTTACCTTGAAGAGAGCGAAATGCCTCGCAAATGGTACAACATTCAGGCAGATATGCCTAATAAGATGCTGCCACCATTACATCCCGGAACGAAACAACCGCTTAGTCCCGACGACCTGGCTCCTTTGTTTCCTATGGAGTTGATTAAACAGGAGGTTTCTCAGGAGAAATGGATTGAAATCCCGGAAGAAGTACAGGATGTTTACAGAATATGGCGTCCAAGCCCACTTGTAAGGGCAAGGAACTTTGAGAAATTGCTTGATGCTCCGGTGAGAATTTATTTTAAAAATGAGAGTGTTAGTCCTGCCGGTTCACACAAACCAAATACTGCTGTACCCCAGGCATATTATAACTATAAAGAGGGTGTGAAGAAAATAATTACGGAGACAGGTGCCGGACAATGGGGAAGTGCCTTGAGCTTTGCAACGCAGTTTTTTGGTATAGACCTGCAAGTGTTTATGGTAAAAGTCAGCTATAATCAGAAACCTTACCGGAAATCGATGGTTAATACCTGGGGAGGGCAGATTGCACCTTCGCCGAGTACAATGACAGAAGCAGGTCGTAAGGTTCTTGAGCTGGATCCCAATTCTCCGGGAAGCCTTGGAATTGCTATTTCGGAAGCTGTTGAAATGGCTGTTAAAGACCCTGATGCAAAATATTCTCTGGGTAGTGTGTTGAATCACGTTTTATTACATCAGACCATAATAGGGGAGGAGGCCATAAAACAATTTTCTAAAACTAATGATTATCCTGATGTTGTAATCGGATGTTTTGGCGGAGGGTCCAATTTTGCCGGAATATCGTTTCCGTTTATCCGTCTGAATTTATGTCAGGGAAAGAAGACCAGGCTGGTTGCTGTTGAACCGGAGTCCTGCCCAAAACTCACGCGTGGGGTATTCCATTACGACTTCGGTGATACTATGGGAATGACACCTTTGCTGCCTATGTACACACTTGGGCACAATTTTATGCCTCCTAAGATTCATGCGGGAGGACTACGTTATCATGGTGCCGGACCGATTGTAAGTCAGTTGCTTAAAGATAAATTGATTGAGGCAACCGCGGTTCACCAGTTAGAGTCGTTTGATGCAGGTGTGAAATTTGCAAGGTCAGAAGGGATAATTCCGGCTCCTGAATCAACACATGCAATAGCTCAGGTTATCAAGGAAGCCAATAGAGCAAGAGAAGAGGGAAAAAACAAAACGATCCTTTTCAACCTTTCAGGTCACGGTTTGGTGGATATGGCCTCTTATGATCAATATTTTGCTGGTAATTTGCAGGATTACAGCGTATCTGAAAAGCAGATTAAAGATAGCGTTGCAGAGTTGGATATCTTCCCTGCTGAATAGAGATAATTTGTTAGTGAAATAATATTGATCATTTTTTTAGCTTGACCGGAGTTTTTTCGGTCAGGCTTTTTATTTAACCTGATGACAAGCGTGGACGCTTGTCACAAAACTATGGGGTCTTTAAATGAATTTTAGAATGACTTTTACTTTTTGTCTATTACAGATAAAGCCTTCAATCGCTGCAAAAGTGGCGGATGCGAATAGTAGAAAAATACATAAGCAGGGTGGGGCAGAAGATTGCTTAAATGATTTACCGAAAGCTTTTTCAATGCATCCATTAGCGCTTTCGGATTATAGTTCTCACCTGCAAACCGGTCAGCAGCAAATTCGTTTTTTCTTGAAACAACGTTCATTACCAGACTTAAAATAGTTGAAATAGGACTGTAAAGCAATCCGAATGCAAGTAATCCCATATGGAAACTTCCCTGTGTAGCACCGAGAGCCTGAGAAAGCACAGGGTTACCTATAAGTATTGACATAATGTACATCATAATCCCGGTCTGGGCTATAAAAATCAGCATTCCCAATGTTGTATGCTTCTTTTTGTAATGTCCTATTTCGTGCGCCAGCACAGCAACTAGTTCTTCAGTTGTATTATCTTTTATAAGCGTATCAAATAGAACAATTCTTTTTTTTGCGCCCAGCCCGCTGAAATAGGCGTTTGCTTTGGTAGAGCGCTTGGAGCCGTCCATTACATATATATTTTTTACCTGAAACCCGACCTTATTAGCAAAAGCTTCAATTGCTTTACGCAGTTCTCCCTCTTCAAGAGGTGTCTGCTTGTTGAACAACGGTACAATTATATCGGAATAAAACATTGTCACAATTATTGTAAACAGGCTTATCACTGCCCAGGCTATTATCCAGAACCAATTTCCGGTCGTCTCATAAATCCACACAATGGCAGCAAGCAATCCGCCACCAATTATTGCGGCCAGCAGCCATCCTTTCAGCTTGTCAAGGAAATAGGTTTTTAGGTTAGTCTTGTTAAAACCAAACTTTTCTTCAATAACAAAAGTGCTGTAAAGAGAGAATGGTGTGGAAAGAATATCGGCGCCAAGCCCAATAATCCCGAAAAACATCAGAGCCATTAAAATCGGATTTTGAGTGTATTGTCTTGCAAATTCGTCAATATAGGCAAAACCTCCTGTAAACAGCATTATGAGCATCAGAAAGAGGTTGAATGTGGATGTGACGGTTGAAAATTTTGTGGTTGACTTTTCATATTCCTGCGCCTTCTTGTATTTTTCTTCATCATAAATACCCTGAAGTTCTTTTGGTAGCTCATTGCTGTAGTAGGTACTGTTCAGATAATCCAGGAATCTTTCAAGAAGATAGTCAAAAATGATTATTCCGACTATTATATAAAATATTGTATGAGCCATTATTTGTATTTTTTTGAAGCGGCAAATGTAGGGAAATTTGATTTTGTTTAATAACAAATAACAATATTGATTATATTTGCATTATCAAAGTACTATACATAAATCCAATCTTATGAAGAAATCAATTTTATTTGTCGTTTTAGGTTTCTTTGTCCAGACTTTGGTATTATCACAGTCTTGCCTGCCGGAAGGTATTACTTTCTCTTCACAAGAAGAGATTGATAGTTTTCAAATCAATTATCCGGGGTGTACAGAAATAGAGGGGGATGTTACGATTGACGATTACGGTATAACAAATTTAAATGGATTGAATGTGATTACCTCAATTGGAGGATATCTAAATATTTATGACAACTCAAATTTGTCAAGTTGTACAGGATTGGAAAATTTGATTTCTATTGGTGGATATTTGAATATTGAGGACAATGATAAGTTGACCAATCTAAGCGGCTTTGATAATTTATCTTCCATCGGAGGAAGCATAGCTATTATTGATAATGAATCTATTAAAAGCCTGACCGGCCTAAACAGCCTGAATTCTATCAGTGGGGATGTCGAAATTCAAAGTAACGATTCATTAACCAGCCTGGCCGCATTAGAAAGTTTAAATGCAGGAACAATTGAAAACTTAAACATTAGCTATAACTATTCCCTTACAAGCTGTGAAGCGGACTTTTTATGCGATTATTTAACTAGTCCTGACGGAGTAGTTATTATTCATCACAATGGGAGCGGTTGTAACAGCATCCCCGAAGTGGCTAATAATTGTGCTATTACATTGCCTTGCCTGCCTTATGGTAACTATTATTTTTATTCACAAGAAGAGATTGATAATTTTCAAACGATATATCCCAATTGCACCGAATTAGAAGGGGATGTTATGATATGGGGAGAGAATATTACAAACCTGAATGGATTATCCGTATTAACTGCTTTTAAGGGTAATCTTAGAATTAGTTCCACTTCACTAACCGATCTTTCAGGTTTAGAGAATGTAACTTCAATTGATGGAGAATTTTATTTATATGATAATGATAGCATTACAAGTATAACAGCATTAAACAATTTGACCACAATTGATGGATATTTAGTGATAAAAGGAAACCATGCCCTGCCAAGTTTATCGGGCTTGGATAATCTTAATTATGTCGGTGAAAGTTTTGTAGTTAGACTTAACGATATCCTGACAAGTTTAAATGGATTAGGTAGCCTAACTTATATTGAGAAAGACTTCCGGGTAGAATATAATTCTTCCCTAATTAGTTTTTTGGGATTAGAAAATTTAACTTCTGTCGGGGAAAATATTGAGATAATAGGCAATTCGTCTTTAAATAGTCTTTCAGGATTGGAAAGTTTAACTTCCGTTGAAGGTTGGTTTGTAATATGGCACAATGACGCCTTGTTAAGTTTATCAGGTTTAGACAATATAACTTCAATCGGTATGGATTTTTTTATTGATGAGAATGAATCCCTGGTTAGTCTGATGGAAACGGATAAACTGGAATCACTCGGGAGACACTTATATGTTTCGGTCAATGTGGCATTGACACAATTATCGGGTTTGGGCAATCTTGATACCATTGAAGGAGGCCTATTTATAATTGAAAACACTTCCCTGACAAGTTTATCATGATTGAATCAGGTGGTTTCTGTCACAGAAGAACT
>JAUVIX010000266.1 GCA_030592565.1 Chlorobiota bacterium | reverse complement strand
TGGGATACCTATTGCAGGTGGTGTATATATAATACATGTTAAGGATGAAAAGACCGGTGACGAGAGGATAATTAAGTGGTTTGGTTCACTACGTGTCGAAGACTTCAACCAATTCTAATGAATTAAGAATGTTTGAATTTGAAAAATATGGTTGCGGATTTAAGGTAGTAACTAATAATGAATTGAGTTAATTTTATGGGGAGCAGCCTATTCGTTCTTATAAGCTCATTGAAAATATTTTATTCCAAATTTTTTGTCCTTGTTTGCCAGTCTGGCTAATGAATTTTTCGTATAATTCATCATCACCGGGCTGGACTGTTGCATCCCATGGTGCTGTAACTATTTCCTTCGTATATGCTTTGCTGTTTTTTGTTGAAATTTTAACTTTTGAAGGGAGTTTTTGGGGAAATAGACTGTCGTATTTTTCAGATGGAGTTAATGTTATGCAGTCAATTAAATTATGTGTTTTTTCATCTCCTAAATGTTTTTTCTTAAAATACTTCGGTAGCAAGTTATTGTGTCTCAGAGATGTAGCAAGACAATATGGTAAATGGAACTGAGCCTGAATGCTTTCCGAAGGATAAACGGCTCCAACAAGATTAATTGCCCTTGTAAAAATTTCAACTTCTATTGTTTTAATATTATCATAATCAATCTTGTTTTCATTTTTTATATCAAGACTTGCTTTTATTGCAGAATGCAGCCACCTGCAACAAGCATAAGGCTTGAAATAGTTTGTGTTGATTAGCCACGATTGTCCAAGATTAGCCACAAGTTTATTTTTATCATAATCGTTATGATCATCTATAAACAGAAAGGGTCCCACAAAACCTTCTTTGGCCATCATTGCACATTGTAAACCTGTTGAGGCAGCCCACGCAACACCCTCTTTTGCCATTGATCCGGTGCTGACATCAGTTGAACCACCAAGCATCACAGGTGATAAAACGGCAGCAAGGCTGAGAGCATGCATTGTTTGTTCAATGTTTAATTGTAATAAACAGGCAGCCGTTGCAGTACTGCCGATAGCTCCCCATCTGCCACTCGACCAGGTGGTTATTTTCTCTTTAACACGTGCATCACTAAATCGCGTACCAACTTCATATCCTATAATTATTGAAGTAATAATATTTTCATATGAGATATTATTTTCATGTTCTAAGGCAAAGGCAACGGGGACAACAAGGCTTGCCGGATGACCCACAGCACTTCGGTGTCCCTCATCAAAATCAGTAGAACTTATTGCAAGAGCATTGAAAAATGCAGAACCCAATGAGCCCAGTCGCATATCCACTCCCCAAACATTATACTTGCCTAAAGAAAAACTGTGTTGAAGACTTCTTGCTGCAATTCTAAAAGCATCAGACTTAACACCACTGTGAGCTGTACCAACCGTATCGGCAATAACCCGTTTTGTCTGGTGAATTGTGGCGGTGGAAATGGCTTTGGGGTTAACCGAAGTTATAAATTTTGCCATTTCGTATAAAACAGGTGCTTGCTTTTTTAGCGTAGTCATTTTGTGTTTGAATTACTGTCGCTAAAGTAATACTTTTATCAGGAACAAATTTTCATATCAAAATATTATATCTTTGTCGAATTGCAGGAAAATGAATAAAGCAAATTAGCATAATAAAAAATCAATTTTATGTTTAAAAAGATTCCACACACTTACGTAATCATTTTTTTTATTATTGTTCTCGCAGCTATTCTTACCTGGTTTATCCCCGGAGGTGAATATACAAGGCATGTTATAGACGTTAACGGCGTTGAGCGGACGGTTATTGATAAAGACTCCTTTCACTATGTTGATGCCAATGCACAAACCTGGCAGATTTTTGGGGCTTTATTTAACGGATTTGAAAGGCAGGCAGGTATCATAGTTTTTATTCTTATGATTGGTGGTGCATTCTGGATTATGAATGATAGTAAGGCTATTGATGTCGGTATTTTTTCATTCCTGAAATTTACAAAAAAGTTAGAGCATATTAAGTTCTTCAAATTTCTTGGTGTAAATAATATTATCATTACGCTTGTGATGATAATGTTTAGCATTTTTGGTGCCGTATTTGGGATGAGTGAGGAAACTATAGCCTTTATTATCATTTTGGTGCCTCTGTCCATTAGTATGGGCTACGATTCCATTGTTGGAGTGAGTATGGTATTTGTGGCTGCCGGACTTGGTTTTGCCGGTGCTGTTCTTAATCCTTTTACAATAGGCATTGCACAGGGAATTGCTGATCTTCCTCTTTTTTCAGGATTTGAATACAGGTTATTTTCCTGGTTTGTTATTAATACCGTTGGAATTATTTGGATACTGAGGTATGCAGCAAAGGTAAAAAAGAATCCTAAATCTTCACTCGTCTATGAAGATGATGAATACTGGCGAAAAAAGGGAAGTGCCGACATTGAAACAATTGAATACAAAACCCCGTTGAGTGCCTGGCTTGTTTTTGCTTTTATATCCATTGGATTAATTTTGTTTTCGATAAAATATCCCATTACGGAAATGAAAATCGGCACATCCTCCTCAATTTTGCCGATGGTTCCTGTTAGTACCGGATTGTTTATTATAACAAGCTTTTTATCCCTGAAGAAGTCAGTTCATTTTTTTGTTCTGAATCTGCTTGTATTTACTATTGTTTTTCTTATCGTAGGTGTTATGGGTTATGGATGGTATATTATGCGCATCGCTTCCCTCTTTTTTGCAATGGGAATCTTCTCGGGTATTGCGATGAATAATGATGCAAATAAAATTACAAACCTGTTTCTCGATGGGGCAAAGGATATTATGTCAGCAGCTCTTGTGGTTGGGCTTGCCGGTGGTATTCTTGTTATTTTGGAAGATGGAAAAGTGATTGATACTATCCTTCACGGCGTTTCGCGTTCGATGAGTGGATTAGGCAAATTCGGGACAGTGAGCGTAATGTATGCCATTCAGAATATGATAAACATCATTATTCCTTCAGGATCGGCAAAGGCTGCACTTACTATGCCTGTTATGGCTCCTTTTTCTGACCTTGTAAATCTTTCGCGACAGGCAACCATTATGGCTTTCCAGTTTGGTGACGGCTTTACAAATATGATAACCCCCACTTCCGGCGTGCTGATTGGCGTTCTCGGTGTTGCCAAAATTCCTTATGAAAAGTGGGTTAAATGGGTTTTTCCATTTATTATTACTTTGATATTGTTAGGCTGGCTTTTGCTTATTCCTACGGTTACTATGAATCTGAATGGATTTTAGACATGTAATATGAGATATTTTACGACTTTTGTAACGAATTGTTCG
The DNA here is from genome assembly GCA_030592565.1 of Chlorobiota bacterium. Taxonomy (GTDB): domain Bacteria; phylum Bacteroidota; class Bacteroidia; order Bacteroidales; family JAADJA01; genus JAADJA01. The sequence goes on along the minus strand of JAUVIX010000266.1, from coordinate 2,316 downwards.
TAACGAATTGTTCGTTATAGAGAGGATGATAAATATCTAGTTTATGATGTGATTTTCGGTTTATAGCTGAAATTGCTGAATTATATTTAGGGGAAATTGTTGAAAATATGAATTGTGAATTATAAAATTATTACCTAATGATGTAAACTACTGTTAAATTTTTAATAAACTTGTAAACTGTTTGCAATTATAATAATTTACTAATTGAAAATGAAAAATACGTATTATGCTTTCCTTAACAATAAATATTAAAGACAATAATCTTCAGGAAAAGAGATTGAAGATGTTAAGACGTTTTGAAAAAGATGGCCTGGAAATAATATCCAAAGAAGATTTTAAAGATTATAAATTGTTACGAAACACAAGAAATGATGAGTCAATCTCTTTTGAAGAATATTTGAAGAATGAAAATTAATATTAGAAAAGCTATAAGAATAAGTAGGTTTTTCCACACATTATAGATCGCAAAATTACAGATGGCTGATAATTTCTGGCATACATTCAAAAAACCGGTCTTTACTCTGGCCCCAATGGAAGACGTTACCGATACTGTTTTTCGTGAAATAGTACTCGGTATTTCTAATCCTGATTATCTGAATGTGCTGTTTAGTGAGTTTATGTCAACCGATGGTTTTTGTCATGAGATTGGCAGGCCTAAAGTCAGCCATCGTTTGTTGGTTAATGATTCAGAACGGAAACTTTTAAAAGAGAAAAATGTAAAGATTGTTGCACAGATTTGGGGAAAGGACCCTGAGAAGTTTTACAATGCCACAAAAGTAATTTGTGAGGAGTATGATTTCGATGGCATAGATATCAATATGGGGTGCCCCGTAAAGAAGATTGTTAAGCAGGGCGGCTGCTCTGCACTCATTGGTCAGCCTGAGCTCGCCAAAGAGATTATTCTGGCAACAAAGGAGGCTTCGGATATTCCGGTAAGTGTAAAGACACGGATAGGCCTGAGCAAAGTTGTTACAGAGGAGTGGATAAGCCATTTGCTTGATACAAATCCTGCTGTGATAACTGTTCACGGAAGAATACAAAAACAACAATCGGAAGGAGAGGCTGACTGGGACGAAGTGGCTAAGGCTGTGAAACTTAGAAACGACCGCGGTTCTGATACTCTTATCCATGGCAATGGTGATGTGATGAGCCTGGAAGACGGATTTATAAGGGCGGAGAAATATGGCGTGGAAGGAGTTATGATCGGACGTGGTATTTTTCATAATCCCTGGTTCTTTAATATGCGGCAAAGCGAAAAAACACCTGAAGAACGCCTTGCATTATTATGGAATCATGCATCACTTTTTGTTAATACCTGGGGTGAAGGTAAAAACTTTGCCATTCTGAAACGCTTCTTCAAAATATACACTAACGGATTTTACGGTGCAGCACAAATCAGGGCCAAACTGATGGAATGTAACAATCTGGATAATGTCGGGAATGTTCTGGATTCATTTAAAGAATAGTGTTGGATCATAAACTTATAACCCTGCCTTCTGTTAGTATTGTCACCAACAGGTTATAAACAACCAATATCAGAAAATATAGTTAATAAAGTATCCTAAAATCCTATTTTCAATATTTGCGAGATATCAAAACATCTTCTCAAAAATAATTATTACATTTACGCTTTCCTATAAAACCTCTTTGTATGAAAAACTTTATACTTCTTTTATTATTGACAATAAGCACTGTTTCTTTCTCTCAGCAAATAACCCGTGGCCCCGATATAGGTGAAATATATTTTTTAGGCCCGACAGCAACCGATGTATTGTACGGAGCTATTTACCGCTCCACAGATTTTGGGGAAACAGCTATTTGTATGGATAGTATTTCTGCTTTGAGCAATTACATACCTTCCATTGCTGCTGATAAAACACCAGGAGGCCTTTATTTTGTTACCATGTCAGAACAATTGTTCTTCTCTGATAATTATGGACAATATGGAAGTTGGTTGTTTAGAAATAGTGATATTTATGTTGATATATTGAGTGGTAGAAACGAAGGTGAAATTGTTAATTCCATTGTATCACATAGTAATGATTATGGTATTAATTTCATTAATCATTCATTTAATGGATTCTTTGGTTCGCTTATAGATGTAGAAATTGATTTTTCTGATAATATCGGTTATTGTATTGCTAAAAATTTCAATGTTGCAGATACCCAATATTTATTTAAGTCTATTGATAACTATGAAAACCTTGAGGTTATAAATAAATTCGATTTTGCCGTTAATGATATAACTGAACTATCTAGAGGAAATCAAGAGGGAGAATTATTTGTAATTAATAGAAATACAAATAACCTGTATTT
>JAUVIX010000234.1 GCA_030592565.1 Chlorobiota bacterium | reverse complement strand
GACTGCCGCTCGTTGCTTAGAGCTGTTCCGGATTTTAGCATAAGCTCTTGCGTTGGATAATCCGGAACTTGTTATGTCAGGATTTTAAATCCTGTGGATATTTGGTTCGGGATTCAGAAATCCCGAACAGCCCTCATTTTTTCTATCCCAATCAATTATTTTTTGTATTTTTGAAAACTATGAAAAATCTAACAATAACCCTTATATCAATATTGATTGTTACAACATCACATGTTGGTTTAAAAGCACAATCAAACTCAACACAAAGCAATGAGCTGACAAAAATATGGGAAACACCCCCTACCCTTACAACGAGTGAATCGGTATGTTATGATGCAGAAAGAAACATTTTGTATGTTTCATGTATAAACGGAAATCCGGTTCATAAAGACAATAGCGGGTTTATTGCCATGGTTAATTTGGAAGGTAATATAATTATGAAAAAGTGGATAACCGGGCTAAATGCACCCAAAGGGATGGGAATATACAAAAACAGCCTCTATGTGACTGATATTGATCGTGTGGTCAGGATAGATATACTTTCGGGACAAATCATTAAAACATTTCCAATAGATGGTGCCAGGTTTTTGAACGATATTGCAATTGGGCCTTATGGCAGTGTCTATATTTCGGATATGGCAACAAATATAATCCACGTCATTCATAATAATGAGCAACCCGAGCTATTTCTTAATGACAAACATATTAATAACCCCAATGGCCTCCTGACTGAAGGAGAATACCTTCTGATTGGGACACACGACGGGATATACAGAGCAAGGTTCGATAACGGCAAAACATTACGCATTATTTCGATAGATGGAGGAATTGACGGATTAAAATCTGATGGAGAAGGCAGATATATCATATCTGACTGGAAAGGTAAAATTCAGCTTGTCAGCACCGATGAAAAACCGGTACTTTTACTCAACACTTCTGAACAGGGAATAAATGCAGCTGACATTGAATATATTCCATCAAAAAAAATGTTACTTATTCCTACATTTAGTGATAACAGGGTTGTTGCTTATATAATTGATAAAGCAGACAGATAATTGTTTTGAAAAAGTTATACTTAACTAACAGTTATTTAGCAAGATATAAATATCTTCAATAATCAATCCCATAAAAAAAGCGCAAAAAAATGAATGACCTTTCGGGCTTTCAGCCCTTCCATATTACTCTGCTTATGCACAGGACTTTGCTACGCTTCGTCCTGTGTTAATACCTGTCATTCCTTCGGGATTAATGGGTGATAGCTCTATTATATTCATTCCTTAGGTTGACGCCAATGCGAAGCTACGGGAGAGGTTTTGAGGAATAAAACAAAACACGGGCTTATCCCTCTTCCCTGTTATGAACGGGTAACCTTATAAAACACTCCTCTTTCCTGCCTTGTGTGTTCAATTTTACCTTCAGCTTCAAGGACATCAAGATACTTGTTCACCTCATTTATGTGCCTTCCGAGGATTTTTACCAGGTCATCAACTGTGCAGGGCCTTCTGAAGATTGTTTCAAGAATGGCTGTTTCAATATCTTCACGATATGATTTTATATTTTTACGATCGGGAGCAGCGGATATTATCTCAACAATGTCCATATCCCAGAAATCAACCACACGCTCCAATTCGGCTCTTGTTGCAGAGCGTAGGTTTTCAACTGTTCCCGGCCTGTCAAGTGTATTTACCTGTATGGAATCGGGCTTAATCCTGATAAAGGCATCTTTCAAAAGATTCAGTTCCTCGTCGCTATCATTATATCCTGGTATTATAAGAACCTCAAGCCAGATTTTTCCTTTATACTCATTTCTGAATGTTACAATCCCGTTAATATACTCCTCAATTTTTAACTTTTGGTCCGGGCTGTTAATCTTTTCAAAAACACCTTGTGACGCAGCATCAAGAGAGGGCAACACCACATCTGCATCCATAATCTCGCTCCTTACCTGCCTGTCATTAAAAAGAGTCCCGTTAGTTAATACAGCTACCGGAATGTCTGGTTTTATTCTTTTTATAAACTCCAAAACATCACCAATCCGTGAATTCAATGTAGGTTCACCAGAGCCTGAGAAGGTAATATAATCGGGTGCAGGATTATTTTCAAGAAAGTGTTTGAGTTCATCTGTAACCTTATCATACAGAATGTATTCCATTCTATCTGTTGTAAGTTTTGTTGTTTTTCCGCATTCGCAGTAAACACAATCTAACGAGCAGACTTTGTGAGGCACAAGGTCAACACCAAGCGACATTCCAAGGCGGCGCGAAGGAACCGGGCCGAAAATATATTTATACATTATCTTTTTTCTTTAAGTTCAAATAAATTTCCGTTTTTATCTTTAATAAAAACTAAATCGTATGAGCCTCTGTCAACACTGACGACTTTGTAATTCATCGCTTTTGCTTTTCTGATTATCTCATCCCTTTTTTCCACATTTAGACAAATATGTTCAAATCCGTGCTTTATGGGAGTATCGCTGATAAAAATTTCAAGTGATAGCTCATCTCTTGTTAAAACGGCAATGGCTACATCAACGGAAATACCAAATATCTTTTCGGACAACTCCTCCTTAAGGTCAAAAACACGCATTGTCTGAAATCCGAGAATATCCTGGTAAAAATTGGTTATCTCCTGATGATTAGTTACTGTAAGTGCAATATGATTTAATTCCATTAAAATAAAGTTTAAAAGTGCAAAATTATTGAACTATTGTTCACAAAACAAGAATAAGGGAACTTTATTTTCAGTTTTTCTCTTTGAGATTGTTTGGGGCGAATGATTGGTTTTATTTTTTAACCGGAACATCCTTAATGTCAATTGTCCAGTCATGATCGAGTGTAAAAACGCCACCAATATAAGGCTCCAGCAGATAACCCCAGTTTTCATGCTCACCGGCAGGACATTCCCAGTATTTATCTTCAAAATTGAATTTGAATTTTCCGTCATCGAACTTAATATTACAATGATATGTCTTAAAAGGTTCAATTGTATCCAAGGTCGCCTGCTGCCCTACTCCGTCGTCAGGTTTTACACCATCCACCCAGCAGTATCCTCCCACAAGCAACAAAGTATCATCAACGCATTTATAAACAAGGCGGGCTGATGACTGGTCGTGATGATTTCCATATGAGAAGCCGTGAATTTTATTCCACCCATTCCTCTCTGGCTCTTTATAATACCAGGAGTCATTGGTTTTGAAATAAAAGTCAATCTCATCAACATCATATAAAATATGGAAAGAATGGTAAAATGAATGCCTGCCTGCTAAAATAGTAATCCTTTCCCACTTACCCTTGGTGCCAAAAATTGTTGAGTAGGTAGTAGTAAGAAAAATCCCTGCCATTAGCAGTAAAATTATCACTGATAATATTATTATGGGCTTCCTTTTCACGAGTAATTATTTATCTATTTCATTTGTTTCGTGGAGCTTATAATTAAAATATTTTCATTCCCTCTTGTGAACTTATTGAAAATATTCTAATGAACGTTTCATTGACAAGAGTTTAAACGGCAATTTATGAAAAAATGTTCTCAATCTTTAGTGTTAAATTTCGTTATTTTTCCTGAAACGCATTAAACTTTGCATGATGTAATAAATTTCTATAGTAGTTTTTGAAAATTGCATCCTCAAAACTATATATGCTATTAGTCTCAGTCTATTTTTGATCTTAACAAAAGTGCTCTCATGTTTTCAGGTTCAAGTTCAAGAATCCTCTCAATATAACTATTGGCTTCTACTTCTTCATTTTGAAAAATACAAATCCCGGAAATATTTATAAGAGCCTGAATGTTATCGGGATCATAACTCAGAGCTTCCTCATATTCGTTCTTTGCCAGTTTCATATCTCCTGTACGTGAATAAACATATCCGAGATTAATATGAGCGGAAACATGATAAGGATATTCCGAAATAATAAAACCGAAAACTTTTTTTGCATTAACAAAATCACCTTCTTCCGAAAGTAGCGTTCCATACTTATTCTGAAAATCTAAGTTATATTTTGCAAGGTAAATTGCATTTTCATAAAAGTACTTTGCGATCAGCAGGTTGCCTGTACTCTCAAATGATTGCCCGATACGGTATGAAGTCCAGCCATCATAATTAGTATAATCCTGTTCATTTAAATATTTCATAATCACTACGCTGTTTCCCAGGTTTTCAACCATTTTGATTATTGAATAATAATCATTTTTCATAAAATAGTAATTAACAATCGCATTAAACCAAATGGTATTCTGCCCATTGTATTTTTTAATATTCAGATAACTAAATGCTGAATCAAGATATTGCGGATCAGGCTGAAATGCTTCGTATTCCTGCAGGTAGCCCCTTGCTACTGTAATGCTGTCGGTTTCGGGGTTGTTAACTGCAATAAGCCCTTTGAAGACTCTTGGTTGCTTTAACTCTTCAGGAGTTTTGGGTTTTGCAATTTTATGGTCGTGTATCTTTACATGAGGGATATCTCTTGTTGAAGACATTGGCATATGGCAGACAAAGCAATTATTATTCTCCTTTTGTCTCTCCTTTTCAGGTAGATCACAATAATTTATGTCCGGTTTATGGCAATTCAAACAAGCGTCATTGTATTGTTTTGCCGGCGTCTCTTCGATGGGATCATGAGGTATGTGGCACATCAGGCAGGTAAGCTCTCCATCAGTACCTTTAGTGTCGATATAGCATTTGCTTTCGCGCATCCTTTCATAATGAGATGCCATAATGAAGTCTTCTTTTCCACCTTCATGAAACGGCATAAAAACATCCAGAACATCAGTTAAAGGCATTCCAGCTATAAAATCATAAAAGTTTTTCCCAGACTTTAATACCATTGTCCCCTGCAGGTGGCAACGTGCACACAGGTCGTTTTGCAACTCAGGTGAAAGTCTCAGTGGGTTAACAATACTGTAGTCTATATATATGGCTGTATCAACTTCAAATCCCTCCTGCATCAACTTTGAATGAATCTCGCCAGGTCCATGGCACCGCTCACAATCAATTCCCATTTTTATTTCACCATATTTATTTTCCGAGCCAAGAACAAAATCAGGGAATCCATTGTGACAAGACATACATTCAAGTCCAACTTTACGGCTGTAGCGGGTGTTGTGTCCTCCTTCAAATCCCGGAGGAAGATCAAACATTCCCTTTTGTGTATAATATGTAAAAGGAATTTGAAAAGCGTATCCGTTTCTGATAAAAACATGTGAGTTGGTATGCTCACCTGAACCAACTTCATAATCGACCACCTCTCTTCTGCTAAAAACAGTATCCTTCCCTTTCACCCTGTACTCGTGGAGCATTAGGGTGGAGTCATTTTCCCAATATGGTCTGTAATAGAGGTTTTTATATGGGTCAAAAAGTATTGAATCGGGTCCTATAACAGTTGCACTATATTTTGTTGTAGCATGATTGAAGGCCTTTCCCATACCTGTTCTGATATATGATTCCCACTCCTCGTAATGACAGGTTCTGCAATTATCCATCCCAACATACTTAACAGTGTCATTATGATTGAGGTAATATCCGGCATTAAGAATCGGATTCTTTTTAGATTGTTGCGAGCAGCCGGTTATTATATATATTGCTGAGAAGACAATCCAGACAGTTACAATATTTTTTAGAATATTATTCAATTGAGATAATTTTTTGCAAATATATTTCATATCTTTGAACCAAACATTAAAACTTAAAAACTATGTGTAATTATATTTTTTTTTTTCCGTTTAAGAAGTCAATTTTTATTGCAACGTTTGTCTTAATATATGTTTTTGCATTCGGGCAGGATGAATATTTCAAATATGATGGTAAAAACATTGATAGCCAAGGTAATTATAGCAGTGTAGTCACTCCGGCAAATTATGCAGGGTTGCCTCAGCAACAGGCAAAATCGGGTAATTTCTGGTCATCTGTTGGCCCCTTTGGCGGTGATGTTTTAGACATTGCAATTTATTCAGAAAATCCAGATGTGATGATAGCAACTGCCGGAATTCCTTTCATTTCATATAATGGAGGAGAGAGTTGGGAATTTCTGGAGTCTCTTTCCACCGCAGCACAGGGTAAAAATTTTAATGCAGTTGAATGTCTCGAAGACGGAACTTTAATTGCAGGTGGAGTGTTTATTTCAGGCAAAGCATACAAATCATCTGATGGAGGCCTTACATGGCAGTCGTTTTATTATACATCAGCAGGCGGGGTTTATGATATTGCAGTTTCTCAGAGTAATCAGG
>JAUVIX010000145.1 GCA_030592565.1 Chlorobiota bacterium | reverse complement strand
TTGTAAGTTTCAAACCAAAATGGAGATTATGATCTTTAGCTTTGTTTGAAAGATTGGATATGATTTTTTTGGCCTCATCATACTTAAGGTCATGTTCAAAGGCACTATCCGGAACTTGCGTGTCAAATCCGGAATTTGAAATAACGCTTTGTAATTGTTCCTTTCCAAGAAGTGTTGGATTAAGCTTTATGGTTGTGTGTAGTTTTTTTTCGGTAAGCAGATATTGTCCGATTTTTTCAATTTCATCAGGTGGACAGCCATGCATTGTTGACAATGTAATATTGTCCGAGAGTTTTGAAGCTATTTTTAATTCTTTAACACGAGGATAAATATTCTTTATTGAATCAATTTTTTGTTTTAGTTCGTCAGAGGCATTCTCCATTTTATTAAAGAAAAACTGCACATTATCTTTCAGAATACCTTCATAATCATAACCGACACTCATATTAAAGATAAATCCCGGTTCGGTTAAGGAGCCAATGTTAAGTTTATCTTTTAAAATATGAATAAGAATCCATGCATTCAAATATTGGTCAAATGACTGATTTACTTTTAGTTCCTGCGACCATTCACAGTTATATCCTTCATCCTGCATATCAATACAGGGCTTTGAAACTTCGAGTTCATCGAGAGTCTGGATAGTTTTTAGTTCAAAACATCTTGCACCGGTTAACCAGGCTGCAACAATATTTTGGGCAAGCTGTGTGTGAGGGCCTGCAGCAACTCCTATGGGTGATTCGAGAAGCTGACCGTAACGGAATGACCTGAAGCCATCATCCGTTTTTGGCTTAAAGAAAAGCTCTTCTGGAATTCCAAGTATTTCTTTTTTAGTATTATCTTGACTTATAATCATTCCGAACAACTGTCGCAATGATATTATGGAAAATCTGTCTGTCATTCTATTACTCAGGTTTTATCCGAAAAAGAGGCAAATTTACAAATTTTCTTCATTGTTTATCTTAAACATAGAATCATTTTGTCTTAATTTTGCATTTGAAAAAATATTAAAATGGAATGTTCAGCAATTATTCTTGCAGCAGGCAGGTCGGGAAGGATGGGAAAGCCAAAGTTTGCTTTAAAGTTTAATAGGGGTAAAATATTTCTCGAAGAAATTGTTGCCCAATTTAGCAACTTTGGATGCAAGGAAATTATTGTTGTCCTGAATGAGGAGGGGAAAAAGCTATTTGACAAGCTAAATCTCCGGCTTTCGGGAGTTGCAAAAATTGTTATTAATCACCACCCTGAATATGAACGGTTTTATTCTCTAAAAACCGGTTTAATTAGTTTGGTAAATAGCAATAATGTATTTATACATAATATTGATAATCCGTTTGTTGATGAAGATGTATTAAAGTTATTATTGAATGCTATAAATGATACAGATTATTGTACTCCAACATTTAACAGCAGGGGAGGACATCCGGTTTTGTTATCCAAAAATGTTGTTAAAGAGATATTAACAGAGGATGATATTGAAATAAATCTTCGCGATTTTTTAAAACGGTATAATGGCAAAAGAGTTGAAGCCCAAAGCGATAAAATTTTGGTGAATATAAATACACCTGAGGAGTATGGGAATTTTTTTGTGTTTTAAATTGCTAAATGACGTTTTCCATTTCCTACCCCCGTGCCCGTACGCGTCAACTTAAGAGCTATTTTGTTGATGATTGTTAGATTTCACCTCACCCTATTCCTCTCCTGTTGGGAGAGGATTAAGGTGAGGGGTGCAAACATTTATCAAATAATTTTATGCGCTGTATATCAGCTATTAACAGTCTTATGTTGACGCGTATGCCCCGTGCCAATATGAGAACCCGGATAGCTAACCTTTAATCTTTTCAATTGCTTTTAAAACACTCTCACTTGTAGCAGGAATGGGCAGGTCTGGTTCTACCTCATTGTTACCAACGGAAGATACAGCATCTTTGATAGCCATCCATACTGAAAGAGCGTGCATAAATGGAGGTTCGCCAATTGCTTTGCTTTGTCTGATAGTATTAGGATTTGGATAATCTTTCAGAAGTTCAACTCTAAAATCATTTGGAATATCAGATATTGTTGGTATTTTATAAGTGTCGGGCGAATGCGTTAAAAGGTTGCCATTTTTATCATATCGCAACTCTTCAGTTGTTACCCAGCCAACTCCCTGAATAAAACCACCTTCTATCTGTCCGATATCAATTTTTTCATTTATTGACTTTCCGGCATCATGCAAAATGTCAGTTCGTAAAATTTCCATTTTACCGGTTAGTGTGTCAATTAAAACTTCAGATACTGACATACCTGATGCAAAATAATGGAAGGGTTTTCCTTTTCCCGAATCACAGTCGAAATGGATGTTTGGAGTCTTGTAAAACCCTGTTGCACTCAAACTTGTACGACTTAAGTATGCCATTGGGATTAACTCTTTAAAAGAGATTTGTCGTTCGGGATTCTCTTTATCAAAAACATTGTTATTGTCAAAAACCACATTCTCAGCAGAGGTTTGAATAAGTTTTTTATCCTTATTAAAATGTGTGGTAGCAACAATTTTAAGTCTTGATTTAATTTTTATAATGGCATCTTTTACAGCCATACCGTTTAGGTCTGTACCTGAAGAGGCAGCAGTTGCTGATGTGTTTGGAACTTTTGAGGTATTAGTGGCATTTACTTTTATATTCTCCAAATCAATCCCAAGTTCTGAAGCTGCAATCTCCATTATTTTTGTATTCAATCCTTGTCCCATTTCAGTTCCGCCGTGATTAACCAGTACAGTCCCGTCCTGGTATATGTTAACCAATGATCCGGCCTGATTTAGAAAAGCGGTTGTAAACGAAATCCCGAATTTAACAGGTGTCAGAGCAAGTCCTTTTTTTATGAAATTGTTTTTGCTATTGAACTCCTGAACATCTTTTCTTCTCTGAAAATATTCGGATGATGTAATTATTTGTTCTAAAAGCACTTCTAATCTGTTATTAGGGACAATTTGCCCGTAATGAGTTCTGTTGTTAAAATCAGGCTTATAGAGGTTTAGGTGCCTTACTTCGAGAGCATCTCTTTTTAGAAATCGTGCAATACGGTCAACAATATTCTCAATTACAGCCATTCCCTGGGGACCGCCAAATCCACGAAAAGCAGTATTTGGTGGCAGGTTTGTTTTCCAGGTATTTCCAACAACCTTGAGATTTGGAATAAAATAGGCATTATCAATGTGAAACATCGCCCTTTCAAGAATAGGCATTGTCAGATCGGCAGCAGCTCCAGCATTAACGTTGAACTCCACTTCAAGAGCAGTAATTTTCCCTGCATCATCAAAACCTACTTTGTAATTACTGATAAATTCATGTCTTTTGCCGGTCATTATCTGATCCTCATCACGAGTAAGGTGGATTTTTACCGGTCTGCCTGTAGCATTTGCGAGAAGTGCTGCCCAGGCGGCATAATGATTAGCCTGAGTCTCTTTGCCCCCAAAGGCTCCTCCCATACGACGCACTTCGACTTCAACCTCATTTTTGTTAGTTCCTAATACTTTGGAAACAATTGCCTGTGTTTCTGAAGGGTGTTGTGTCGAACTGTAAATTTTTATTTCCTGATCTTCACCAGGGATAGCCAATGCAGTTTGGGTCTCGAGATACCAATGCTCCTGTCCACCTGTTGTAACAGAACCATCCAGAACATTCTTACAGCTTTTTAATACTTTAGCCGGATTTCCAGTTTCTATTTTCCGTGCAGGCTGCAAACGGTTGACCTTTTCAATTGCTGTAGAAATATCAAGAACAGGTTCGAGAGGCTCATATTCAATATGAATAAGGTTCGCAGCTTTTCTTGTAATTTCCTGGCTTTCGGCAGCTATAAGTAGCAGAGCCTGTCCAATAAAATTCACTTCAGATTCAGCAAGGCACGGCTCATCGTGGATTACCGGCCCCATTTGGTTTTCCCCGGGAATATCTTTATATGACAGAATAGCTTTGACACCTGATAGCTGCAATGCTTTGACGAAATCTACTGATTGAATTTTTGCATAAGCAAAAGGGCTATAAACTACTTTGCCATATAGCAATTGGTCATTAACGTCAATATCATTAATATAAACCGACTGACCTGTTACGTGCTTTATTGCACTTTCGTGGTGTGGAATCTTCACCTTACTACTTATTAATTATCTAAAAAGTCGTTTTTAATTTTTTTATAAAGCTTCATTTTAATCCAAAAACCTTTTTTTATGGCCAAATCCAATATCTCAATGAAGTTATCAATATGATTTAAATAGTATGCTTATATTAGTAAACCCACGAAACCAGTTTTTGGCAGATCGTATAATTCTGCTTTTTTTCTGGCTTCTAATTCATCAAGAATAAGCAAGTGAGCCCCGATTTCCAGTGCAAGGGCGATAACTTCTGATTCTCCATAATCCAAATCATTTCTTAGAGCCTTAACCAAGTTTACATCTTTAACCTTTCTTATTACAATTACTTTATTTTCAATTAGTTTTACTATTTCACTATGGCCTTCTTTTTCTTCTGTGTCTTTGATTAGTTCATTATATACAGCAACAGGAATAATGACTGAATCAAACAGCTTCTTTAAAATATCCAGCTTGTGAACTTTGGAAAGATTTATTATTGGAGATGAATTACATATTATGTTAATCTGTCCCATAATTTAAATCCTCAATGTAATTATCTATATTATAATGTCTTTCAATCTTTCGTTTACCTAATTCATTATGAAAGTCATTTTTAGAAAATTTGGCAAGTTCTCTGGCTTTGCCGAAAGAAAGTATTTGTCTGTCATATAATGTTATAGCCAGTTCTAATAACAATAAGTCTATTTTCCCTTTTTCAGGAAGTTTCATTGCATTATAGACATCCAGTGGTATTTTGAGAATTGTTTCCATATCAATTTATGCAAAGTTAATATTTTTTTGATCATAAAAACACTTCATCAACAAATTAGCCGCAACATTTCTTCTGTACTCTTCTCCGGCACGTGCATCAGCAATCGGAGTGAACTCTTCTCTTAGAATCACCATAGCTTGTTCAATGCTCTCTTCATCCCATTTTTTATTAAGAAGGAATTCTTCCGTTTTTACAGCCCGCCTGGTAGTTTCTGCCATTCCTCCAAATGCAAGAATAATACTTTTAATAATTCCGTTTTGTAATTCTATTGTAAATCCCGCACTAACAGAAGATATATCAACATCCTTTCTTTTTGAAACTTTATAGAATTTAGTGATTACATTTTGCTTCTGCTTTGGAATTATTATGGCTTTAATAATCTCATTTTTTCTTAAATCTGTTTTTCGATAACCTGTTATGAAGTTCTGAATAGCAATTTCCCTTTCACCTGATTTGGTAATCAACCTTAGCTTTGCACTGAGTGCAAAAAGTAAAGGAAGCGTATCGCTGATAGGGGAGGCCGATGCAATATTTCCCCCAAGAGTTGCAAGGTTTCTTATTTGCTTTGAAGCAAAAACTTTCAGCATCTCACTAAAAACCGGAAGTTTGCTCTGAAGCTCCGTTTTAATTGATTCCATTGTCATTCCTGCTCCAATAATAAATTCATTATCAGTCTCAGAAAACTTCTTTAAAGAATCGCTAGCAGATAAATCAATAATCGTTTCAAGTAACTCGAATTTTTTAGTCTGCTTTAAAGCAATGTCTGTTGAGCCTGAAATAACAATAGCATCAGGATTGCTTTCCATTAATTGCAAAGCTTCATCTATTTCAATTGGCTGAAAATATTTCTGATTTAAGGTTTCAATCCTGACGTTTTTATAATTATCTCTAATTTCCTCAATAAGCTCCAAAATATGCTCTTCATTTTCCGTAAACCGGTCACCAACATCCTCAGGCAGGCTGATGCCAGCATTTAATATAGGTTGATATCCTGTACAGCGGCAAAGATTCCCACCTAAGTACTCTTCAACTTCAATACGGTCAGGATTCTTTGAATTCTTATAAAGTCCGAAAAGCGACATTACTACACCCGGAGTACAATAACCGCACTGAGTACCATCCGATTCAATTAAAGCAACCTGAACAGGGTGAAGTTTCACATCTTTACCATTTCTTTCAGCAAGGTTTTCAACTGTAATTACCTGTTTACCATGTATCATTGGCAGAAAAACAAGGCAGGAGTTTACTGCCTTATAGATAATTTTCCCATTTTGCTGTTCGGCTATTACAACAGTGCATGCACCACAATCACCTTCTCCACAACCCTCTTTGACACCTTTGTGATTTGGCAATGAACGGAGATAATTTAACAAGGTTGTCGTTGGTTTTAACGACTCTTTATTAAAATCGACTGTGATAATTTTATTATCCAAAATAAATTGGATTGTATTGTTGTAATCTCCTGTCATATTTTAAATTTGTGTTCTTTCTTTGGTTTATTGCTATCCATTGTTATACCCCTGATTTTATCTTTCAACTATAGTATTCTTCACATCAATCATTTTAGCAAGAATACTAACTGCAATCTCCTGGGGCGATATTGCATTGAATTTAATTCCAATCGGCATATCAACCCTGTCAAGTTCTTCTTTAGATAAAATATTTTCTGAAACCATCCTTTTCCGCGCTATTGCTACTTTGTTTTTGCTACCTATCATTCCAAGATATGCAAAATGCTTTTTTGCACAAATAGCCAGCAACTCTTCATCATAAGCGTGTTTTGGAGTAACAATTACTATATAGGACTGCTCGTTGAATTTCATCTCTTTAGCAAATCCGACATATTCTTTATTGATAAAGCTTATTTTGTTTTGATAAAACTCTTCTTCCTGCTCTTGTCGGTGGTCAATTAAAGTAACTGCAAATCCGAAATCGGAAGCGAGTTTTGTGAGTGCTTTTCCTATATGTCCTGCACCGAAAATAAAAAGCTGTAGTTCCGGCATGATCGGTTCAATATAAACTTCGGTATAACCACCGCAATTCATTGACAGATCGTAGTCAAGTTCATAACTGAATTTTGTGGGAGCCCCTTTGGTAATAACATTCAGAGCATCTTTAATTACTTTTAGTTCCAAACTGCCACCACCAATAGTCCCTTCCTGCGATCCTTCTTCAAACACAATCATTTTTGAACCTGCTTTTCCGGGTGAAGAGCCTTTCGTTTCAATAAGGATACAAAGGGCTGCCTTCTTGCCGGAGTTAATTATCTCTTTTATGTCTAATAATATATTTTGCATGTCTTTCTTTTACTCTAAAACCTATAGGCTTTCTGTTTTTATATTTTGGTTCGATTAATTCTTCCCTCGGTATTAATGCGTCCATATTTTGATTATCCTGAGTAAGCAATTTTAGTCACTATGATTTAATAGTACTTTTGATAAAATTTCATAAACTTATCTGCAATAGCCTCCCAGCTATATTCATCTTCAATAAGTTTTCGTGCAGCAAGGCCCATAGCATTTCTTTTTTCGTCATCGGCCAAAAGGTCATACAATGCTTCCGAAAATTCCTGTGGATTGGCGGCATCCACTAATACTCCATCAACTCCATTAGTTATCACATTTCTGATTCCTCCAAATTTTGAGGCAATTACTGCTATGCCACAAGCCATTGCTTCCTGAGTTGTCATTCCGAAAGGTTCGAAAAGAGAAGGTAAAACAAAAAGCTGGGCTTTCTGATACAGAGGAGCCATCATTTCATCAGCCACATAACCTATTTTACTAACCCGGTTCTGCATATTGTTTTTATCAATAATCTCATCCATTTTGGCAAAAACACCAAGTTCACGTGGCTTAGGATTTGGTGATCCTCTTCCAATTACCAGATCAACATCTGTAATTTTATCTTTCACTAATGCAAAAGCATTCAACAGCAGGTCATGTCCTTTGTTTGTATCAATTCTGGAGAGGCAAAAAACATATTTCCCAGGAGTATTTGTATCCACTTTTAGATCTTCCTCTGTAGGAGGTCTGTATCTTTCAATATCTACTCCAGGAGCAATTATATCAATATTTTCAGCGTCATAATCATAAAGCTCCTTAAGCTTTTCGTACTGCACTTCTGTTGTAAGAGTTTGCCCGTTAACACATTCAAAAACCCGCATCTCTTCAGCAATACGGTGTTTGAAATTGAACTTCTTCTCCATTTCATCAGGGTCACCACCCATTTGATCTTTTTTCCAGGCACCGAGTGAATGAGCTGTGAAAAATGAGGGTTTATTAAAATATCTGGCAACATCAAGTGTTACGATACCTGCATCAACATAATGTCCGTGATAGAGGTCGTAATCAAGATTATTATCCTTAATGAATTTAATCATATTCTGCGAAAGCTCAGGCAGATAATCATAAATAAATTCTTTGGGGATAAACTCCCAGGGACCCGAATGAATTCTTATCACCCTGACATCAGGATGGCCGGGAACGGGGTCAACCTGAAGTTGGTCCTTGTCAAACCAGCTTGTATAAATGTCAACTTTTATTCCTTTTTTTTCAAGAGCTTTTTCAAGTTACAGGACGTAAACTACATGGCCGCCTGTAACGGTTATTCCTAATGTCGGAAACGGATCAAAATAAAC
>JAUVIX010000226.1 GCA_030592565.1 Chlorobiota bacterium | reverse complement strand
TAATCTAAACAGTATTTTTTTTTTAAAACTAAATAACCAGCTCAATCCTATTTAATAGGCTCCTTCTTCAAATTAAAGAAGACTGCATACAAGGCCGGTAAAACAACAATTGTAAGAATAAATTACACAAATAAACCTCCCATAATTGTGGCTGTCATTCCATCAACCATCGCTTCGGTACTGGCAAAATCAGCTTCAGCCATTTTGATTTGTTGCCGGTAATCAACCGACATTCGCCGGTATTTATAAATCAGTGTGTCCTGTTGACTATAAACCATTGTTATTAAAAACAAGATTAAATTATTGAAATAGTAGATCGTTTCATAAGCATAGAGATATAAAAATTTATCAAGGCGTAAAATTACAGTTTACTAAAATACAAATTCATAAATATTTAGGAGACAAAAAGCGAACAATAAAAAAACACGACGAAGTTCCATTTATTACCGCTTTTTATATGATTGAGATATTCCAAAACCTTCATACTCACCATTGACAGCAAACTATGCACACACAAATGAGGAAAACTTAAACTTTAATGTGATTATTAGACAAAATAGTGAATCTGAATTTTGCTCAAAATACATTTACAGTATGAAATTTAGAATCTTTCCAAACAACATTGTAACAGGCTAATATACAGAATGTTTGAAATTATTAATTACTATTAACCAAATTTTTTCAATTTTAATGTATTGAATATTAGGGCTGTACGTATCTACAAATTTTCATATAAAAACCTATTGGACTAATTAATAGTTTTTACATTTGCCAGCGTTAATGATTTAACATTATTATTTAAAATAAATACCGGGAATCGTGAATGATGTAGTATTATATGCTGTATTATCGTTAGCTGCAATAGGAGTAGCAGCCGCAATTATCTTATATTTTATAGCCAAAAAGTTTAAAGTTATTGAAGACCCGCGAATTGACGAGGTGGAGGAGGCTCTACCTTCAGCCAACTGCGGAGGCTGTGGCTATGCAGGATGTCGTGCTTTTGCTGAAGCAACCGTGAAGCAGGGAAATGAAAAACATAACCTTGAAGGCCTTAACTGTCCTGTTGGCGGAAATGATGTAATGGCTGATGTAGCAACAATCCTAGGCCTCGAGGTAGAGGAAAAGGATCCGTTAATAGCTGTAATAAGATGTAATGGTGGCAATATTAATTCACCTAAAAAAGTTTCTTTCGAAGGTGCTACAAGTTGTGCTTTTGCGCATAGCCTTTTCACCGGCGAAGGTGGATGCCCGTTCGGATGCCTCGGGCTGGGCGATTGTGTTGCAGCCTGCGATTTTGATGCAATACATATGAATCCTGAAAGAGGATTGCCAGAGGTGAACAACAAATGCGTTGCCTGCGGTGCCTGCGTCGAAGCCTGCCCACGCGATATTATCGAGCTTCGTCCCCAAGGCAGGAAAGAAAAAAGGATCTTTGTAAGTTGTATCAATAAGGAGAAGGGTGCGGTTGCCAGAAAAAATTGTACAGTGGCATGCATTGGATGTTCGGCCTGTTTTAAAGTGTGCGAGTTTGATGCCATCACAATGAAAGACAATCTGGCCTACATCGACCCTTTCCAATGTAAGCTTTGCAGAAAATGTGTTGTGGTTTGCCCGACAAATGCAATTCACGAAATTAATTTCCCACCAAGGAAGAAGAAGGAGGGTGACAGCAAGAATGCGGGGAAAACCCTCGGCGTAAAACATCCTGAAAAGAAAAAAGAGGTTGTTGTCGAAAAGGTAAATCTTACTGAGAATCTTAAACCGGAAGGAAAACAGGCTGAAAAATAAATTCTAAATCAAACAAAAAGAGATGTTAAAGACATTCAAACTTGGAGGAGTTCATCCGGCGGAAAACAAGTTGTCGAAAGATAGTCCCATTGAAGTATTACCTGTTCCTAATCGGGTTGTAGTTCCTGTGGGTCAACATTTAGGTGCTCCAGCCAAAGCCCTGGTCACAAAGGGGGACATGGTTAAGGTTGGTCAGCTAATTGCAAAGGGGGAAGGTTTTATTTCTGCAAATATTCATTCTCCGGTATCAGGAAAAGTTTTTAAGCTCGATAATGTGATGGATGCAAGTGGCTATCGTCGTCAGGCTATTATTATTGATGTTGTGGGTGATGAATGGGAAGATGGGATTGACAGAAGTGCCGACATTAAAAAGGATATTGTTCTTGACCAAAAATCCATTATCAATATGCTGAATGAAAAGGGAATAGTCGGGCTTGGGGGTGCCACCTTTCCGTCGTATGTCAAACTGATGGTTCCCGATGGTAAAAAAGCCGAAGTTCTTATTATAAATAGTGTGGAGTGCTAGCCTTACCTGACATCCGACCACAGGCTGATGCTCGAAAGAGGGGAGGAGATACTTATCGGAACAAAAATTCTGATGAAAGGTCTTGGCGTTAACAAGGCGATGATCGGAATAGAAAATAACAAGCCTGATGCCATAAAACATATGACTGAACTGGCAAAAGGTTACGAAGGTATAGAGGTTTATAGTCTGAAAGTAAAATATCCGCAAGGAGCTGAAAAACAGTTAATAAAAGCATTGATCAACAGGGAGGTTCCATCCGGGAAGCTGCCCATTGAGGTTGGAGCCGTTGTCAATAATGCAGGAACTGCCTATGCTGTTTATGAAGCTGTTCAGAAAAACAAACCGCTCATAGAAAGAGTTGTAACGCTAACCGGTAAATCTGTTGAAAAACCATCCAATTTCCAGGTCAGAGTGGGAACTCCTGTTACTGATCTGGTTGAAGCTGCCGGAGGTTCGCCCAAAGATACCGGAAAGGTTATTGGTGGTGGCCCGATGATGGGAAGAGCTTTGCTTTCGCTTGATGTGCCTGTTGTGAAAGGTACTTCGGGAATTCTGTTAATGCCAGATGAGGAAGCTCACAGGGGAGTCGTTAGTAATTGTATCCGTTGCGGGAAATGCATAACTGTTTGTCCGATGGGCCTTGAGCCCTGGTTATTAGAAAAGGTTGTTATGCACGAGGATTTTGAAAGAGCCGAAGCAGAGAAGATTATGGATTGTATAGAATGTGGCTCGTGCAATTATACCTGTCCTGCTAATCGTGAGTTACTCGATTATCTGAGGGTTGGCAAAAGTGCTGTCGGCAAATTAATGAGAACAAGAAAAAAATAAATTTAAGATTTATATAAAAAACAAAGATTAATATGAGTCTATTTACAATATCGGGTTCACCGCATGTTCATTCTGACACTTCAACCAAAAAGTTGATGCACAGTGTCATTTATGCCATGATACCTGCCTTGCTCGTTTCCGTTTACTTTTTCGGGATGGGAGCAGTACGTGTTATTTTAATTTCGGTAGTTGCCAGTATGCTGTTTGAATATCTTATACAGAAGTACCTTATTAAAGGACCGGCAACCCTGACCGACGGGTCTGCAATAATTACCGGAGTTTTACTTGCGTTTAACGTACCAAGTAATTTACCAACAATCATTATCATAATCGGAGCCTTTGTAGCCATTGCCATCGGGAAGATGTCATTCGGCGGACTGGGTAAAAATATCTTTAATCCGGCTTTAGTAGGCAGGGTGTTTCTGCTAATATCTTTTCCGGTGCAAATGACAAGCTGGCCGGTTACTAAACCTCTGTTTGCAAAAGGATTAACTGATGCCATAACAAGGCCAACCCCTCTTGGTGCTTTGAAAGATGAGCTAAAAAAGGGCGATACAGTACAGCAGATAATGGATAACGGAGTAACCTTTCTCGAAAATGGTAAACAGGTAATTTATCGTATTCCTTCGTATATGGATTCCCTCTTGGGAGATATGGGAGGTTCGCTTGGCGAGATTTCGGCTATTGCAATTCTCATAGGAGCAATATATATGTTTCTGAAAAAGGTAATAACCTGGGAAATACCAACAGCTTATATAGGTAGTGTTATCATCTTTTCAGGTATTTTATGGATGGTTGATCCTGCACATTATGTAAATCCAATTTTCCATCTGTTAACAGGTGGGTTGATGCTTGGAGCCTTTTTTATGGCAACTGATATGGTTACCTCTCCAATGTCGTCAAAAGGACAATTGGTTTTTGGTCTTGGTGCCGGAATTCTGACGATTTTGATAAGGGTATTCGGGGCATATCCCGAAGGGGTTTCATTTGCAATATTAATTATGAATGCTTTCGTTCCGCTTATTGACCTGAGATTTAAACCGAAAAGATTTGGTGAGGTAGCAAAGAAGTAATAATTAGAAGATCGTATAAAAATTATAAATATTAAGGAAATGGCAAAAACAGAATCTTCTTTTAAAAATATGGTTATCACACTCTTTGTTGTAACTGTAGTTGCAGCTCTGGCACTTGGGGGCGTTTACACTGTGACTAAGGAGCCAATAGCCATAGCGAAGAGGGAAAAAGTGGAAAAGGCTGTCCGGTTTGTTGTACCCGGATTTGATACTATAATGAACGAATTTAAGGTACTTGGAAATGATGGTAAAGACTCACTTACATTTTTTGAAACATATAAGAATGGAGAAAAAGCCGGCACTGCAATTAAAACTTATTCCCCCGAGGGATTTTCCGGAATGGTATGGATAATGGTTGGATTTGCTCCTGACGGCAAAATATTGAACACTGCTGTTTTGGATCATAAGGAAACTCCGGGTCTGGGTGATAAAATGGACATAAAAAAATCGAACTTTAGTGCACAGCTTCAAGATAAAAATCCAAAAGACTTTAATCTGGATGTAAAAAAGGATGGTGGCGATGTAGATGCTATCACTGCCGCAACAATTTCATCGAGGGCATTCTCGGATGCTGTTGAGAGGGCTTATAAGGAGTTTGAGAAGCGAGATTGAGAGACATGAAATGTAAGATTGAGAGAGACAAGAATGTGAGAAGCAAGATTGAGAGACATGAGATGTAAGATTGAGAGATATGAGATGTAAGATTGAGAGATGCGAGATGTAAGATTGGAATATGCAAGGTATGAGATTGGAACAATATTTTTAGTTATAAAAAAGATAGACGATGCATAACTTTAAAGAACTTAAGATTTGGCAAAGGTCAATGGAACTGGTTAAGGATATTTACTTAATAACCAAATCTTTTCCCAAAGATGAAAAGTTTGAGCTTGTAAGTCAGATAAAAAGAGCTACGGTTTCTATTCCATCTAATATTGCCGAAGGTTCGGGAAGAGGAACTTCAAAAGATTTTAGAAGATTTCTTGCCATTTCTCTTTCATCTGCCTATGAACTTGAAACACAAATTATTTTATCAAACATCCTTGGATTTATAAATGATGAAGATTTTAATAAAGTAGTTGCAGAAATTAATGAAATCCAAAAAATAATTTTTTCATTTCGAAAATCACTTAGTATAACAACAAAAATGCATAATTTTTTAATATCGTTTTTTTATTAATATAATCTTGAATCTAAAAGCCTTGGCTCTAAATCTTGAATCTAAAAATCTAAAATATGAATCAACTGGCAAATTTCACAAAAGGTTTTATAAAGGAGAATCCCGTATTCGTTTTGTTACTTGGGATGTGTCCTGCTTTGGGGGTTACAACCTCAGCTATCAACGGGCTTGGTATGGGGCTGGCAACAACTTTTGTTCTTGTAATGTCGAACCTTGTGGTATCACTTGTAAAGAACTTTATTCCGGATAAGGTGAGAATACCCTCTTTCATTGTTATCATTGCCTCCTTTGTTACTATTGTTGAGTTGGTGATGCAGGCATACCTTCCCGCATTGTTTGAGCAACTGGGACTGTTCATCCCTCTTATTGTTGTTAACTGTATTGTATTGGGTAGAGCTGAAGCGTTTGCATCTAAAAACACACTTTTATCTTCTATCATCGACGGACTTGGAATGGGGCTTGGGTTTGCTTTTGCCCTGATGCTTCTCGGGGGAGTAAGAGAAATCCTTGGCAGTGGGGCTATCTTCGGATTGAAATTCCTGCAAGGCGATGGTATGCTGGTATTTGTTCTGGCTCCGGGTGCCTTTATAGCTCTGGGTTATTTGATAGCATTGATTAACAGATTAAAAAAAACCGCATAAGAATTGCTAATATTAAAATTATAATAAAATGACATACGTAATAATAATTATCGGGGCAATTTTTGTTAACAACATAGTACTCAGTAACTTTCTGGGAATATGCCCTTTTCTCGGTGTTTCAAAGAAAATTGATACAGCAGTCGGAATGGGTGGTGCAGTTGTTTTTGTACTGACGCTTGCTGTACTTGTAACCTGGCTTATCCAGCATTATATTTTAGCCCCTTTTGGGATTGAATTTCTTCAAACCATAACATTTATCCTGGTAATTGCATCTTTGGTACAGATGGTCGAGATTATTCTTAAAAAGGTTAGTCCGTCACTATTTCAGGCATTGGGAATTTTTCTGCCACTCATCACAACCAACTGCGCCGTTCTTGGAGTTGCAATCCTGACAATCCAAAAGGATTTCGGACTTATGGAAGGCGTTGTTTATGCTATTGCC
>JAUVIX010000122.1 GCA_030592565.1 Chlorobiota bacterium | reverse complement strand
GGCTTCCGGGTTCGGAGGAGTCGTTTTCGTTAGGTGAAATCCAGCAGATTTTAGATGAATACAAAAATATTGATGCAAAAAAATTAACTGAACATCTGCACTGTTTTATCAGAGAGATAAGTCCCATTGCTGAATCAGCAGGTGTCAGGATGGCTATTCATCCTGATGATCCGCCCTGGCCATTGCTGGGATTGCCACGCGTGATGAGCACTCTTGAAAATGCTCTGGATTTGATTAAGGTTGTTGATTCTCCTTCCAATGGAATTACTTTATGTACAGGCTCTTTCGGGGCCGGCCATTTTAATAATTTGGTTGAAATGGCAAAAAATCTTGCCCACAGGATAAACTTTGTTCATCTACGCAATGTACATCGCAAACCTGATGGTTATTTTATGGAAACAAACCATTTGAATGGCGATATTGATATGTATATTGTTGTAAAAGTATTGGTGGTGGAGGAATACAAAAGAGAAAAGGAGGGCCGCCCGGACAAACTAATCCCAATGCGACCCGATCATGGCCACCTTATGCTTGATGACATAAAAAAGGCAAAGACCTATCCCGGTTATTCACTGATTGGCCGGATGAAAGGACTTGCCGAACTAAGAGGATTACAGTTAGGAATTGAGAAAACACTATATCCTGATGGATAAAACATTCATACATAATAACTTTCTGCTTGAAACGGAAACAGCACGACAGTTATATCATAACTATGCCAAAGAAATGCCGGTGATTGACTACCACTGTCATCTCAGTCCAAAAGAAATAGCAGAAAATAAGAAATTTGATAACCTGACACAAATCTGGCTGGCAGGCGACCACTACAAATGGCGTGCTATGAGAGCAAATGGTGTGGACGAATCATTTATCACCGGAAACAAACCTGATAATGAAAAGTTTTTGAAATGGGCGGAAACCGTGCCTTATGCCTTACGAAACCCCCTTTATCACTGGACTCATCTCGAGTTAAAACGTTATTTTGAAATTGATGAGCTATTAAATGGTGGTTCGGCTGAAAGAATTTACAATACGTGCAACGAAAAGCTGCAAACGGAAGAGTTCAGAGTTCAAAACCTTATCCGCAAAGCAAATGTTGAAGTTATTTGCACCACAGATGATCCGGTTGACAGTCTGGAATATCATCAACAATTACAGGAATCGGACTTTGAGGTAAAAGTAATACCAGCCTGGCGTCCTGATAAAGCAATGGCTGTTGAAAATACTCCTGACTATAATAACTACCTGAATAAACTTGAAGCAATTTCAGGAAATAGTATCAACTCTTTTTTAGATCTGTTAAATGCTTTACAAAAACGACACGATTATTTTGCCGCTAATGGATGTAAATTGTCTGACCATGGAATTGAGGATTTTTATGTTGAAAAATACACATTAAAGGAAATCGGAAAGATATTTCAAAAGGTCAGAAAAGGGAAAGATTTACAATATCCGGAAGTTTTAAAATTCAAATCTGCGATGCTTTTTGAGTTTGCAAAAATGGATTATGAAAAAGGATGGGCTCAACAATTTCATTATGGAGTTTTAAGAAATAATAACTCACAAATGTTTCAAAAGCTTGGTCCCGATAGCGGATTCGACTCCATTGGTGATTTTGAAGTTGCGAAGTTAATAAACCATTTTTTTGATAATCTCGACAGTATCGGAAAACTTACAAAAACTATTATCTATAACATCAACCCACGCGACAATGATATGATTGCAACGATGATCGGCAACTTTCAGGACGGAACAACTCCAGGCAAAATGCAATTCGGGTCGGGTTGGTGGTTTCTGGATCAGAAACAGGGAATGGAAGCGCAGATGAATGCACTATCGAATCACGGATTATTGAGCCGTTTTGTAGGGATGCTTACCGACTCCAGAAGTTTTCTGTCATATCCGCGTCACGAATATTTCAGAAGAGTATTATGTAACTTACTTGGAAATGATATTGAAAAAGGATTGATACCCAATGATATTGAACTTGTTGGAGAAATGGTGCAGAACATTTCATATTTCAACTCAAAAAATTATTTTGCCTTTTGATATCATGAAGAACACATTGAGTTAAATAAGAATTACTAGCAATATAACTTCGTCTGCGCTCCGCCAAAGCTATGCGACGGTGAAGGAGGAGTAGCTCGGAGCAAAATATTAATAGCTCCGACCTTCAGGTCGGGGAATAAATAGAGTAGGAAAGGTTGTTTTGGCGGGATTTTTGCCCGAAGGAAGCAAAAATTATGACAAAACATAAAAGTCAATAGTTCAGAATATTATAAATTATTAAACGGATGAAAAATCCCCTTAAATACCATGCGCTATTTTTATTAGCGGCATTGCTCTTTCTTGTTGTTTCCTGCAATCATAAACAAAAAGACAGAGTATTAAAGCTGGCTCATGGGCTGGACACCGATCATCCGGTTCATAATGGAATGGTGTTTATGGCAAACAGACTGAAAGAGATTTCGGGAGACAAACTGACAATCAGGATATATCCCGGCGGACAACTTGGAAACGAGCAACAATGTCTGGAACTGCTTCAGATTGGCAGCCTTGATATGACTAAAGTATCATCAGCAGCAATGGAAAGTTTTGCCCCAAAGTTTAAAGTACTTGGACTTCCGTATATTTTCAGGGATAAGAAACATTATCATGAAGTATTTGACAGTGAACTGGGCAAAGAACTATTGCTTAACGGAGAAAAATACCGGCTCCACGGACTTTGCTTTTACGATGCAGGAACAAGATGTTTTTACACAAAAGACAGACCCATACTTAAGCCCAATGATCTGACAGGGATGAAAATCAGGGTGATGAAAAGTAATACAGCGGTAGAAATGGTGAAGGCAATGGGAGGCTCTCCCACACCTATTTCCTGGGGCGAATTAAATACATCACTTCAGCAGGGCGTTGTTGACGGATCTGAAAACAACCTGCCAAGCTTCTACACTTCACACCACTATGAGGTTTGTAAATATTATTCATTCGATGAGCATACTGCTGTCCCCGATGTGCTGATTATTAATGCACATATGTGGAACAAACTGACACAACAGGAGAAGGAATGGCTTGAGCAGGCCGTACAAGAATCGGTGTTGGTTCAACGCAAACTTTGGGAAGAATCGGAAAAAATGGTTTTGGAGAATATTCAAAAGGCAGGAGTGAAAATATTCTATCCAGACAAAAAACCATTTATTGAAAAGGTGAAAACCGTTTATGATGAATACGAAAAGGACGAAGAGTTCAGGGATTTGATTTACAGGATAAAAAATATGCAAAACAAATGAGAATCAGGGCAAGCATTGATAAATTTCTATCCAATACACTTGTGATAATTCTGGGCATCCTGGTTTTGGATGTTATCTGGCAGGTTGCCACAAGATACCTGCTGTCTGACCCCAGCAAATATACAGATGAACTGGCCGGATTCCTGCTTATTTGGGTTGGATTGCTTGGTGCGGCTTTTGTTACAAGCAAACAGCAACATATAGCTATTGATTTGATGGTACGAAAAGCAAAAGGAAAAAGAAAAACCTTGTTAATGCTTGCCATCAACTTTTTCATATTTCTATTCGCCTTTTCGGTTATGGTCATTGGTGGTATCTGGCTTGTTTATACAAGATTTTATCTTGGTCAAACTTCACCTGCATTGGAAATCCCGTTGGGATATGTTTATATGGTGCTTCCAATAAGCGGCCTGTTCATTGTCTATTTTGCAATTGATAACTCAATTATGGAAATAAAGAAAACATGGAATTAGGTATTGTTATATTGATTATTAGTTTCCTGATTTTGTTAATATTGGGTGTCCCTGTATCATACAGTCTTGGAATTTCGGCAACATTAACCCTGATTGTCAGCACAACTCTTTTGGCAACACTGACAACAGTTGCTCAAACGATGGCTGCCAGCCTTAATAGTTTCACACTGCTTGCAATTCCGTTTTTTGTCCTTGCCGGACAGTTGATGAACAAGGGAGGTATTGCTATCAGGCTGATCGACTTTGCCAAGGTACTTGTTGGCCGGCTTCCGGGCGGACTTGCTTTTGTTAATATTATGGCGAATATGCTATTTGGAGCAATTTCAGGATCGGCTGCTGCCTCAGCTTCGGCAATTGGAAGCATTATGCATACCCAAATGAAAAATGAAAACTATGATGAGGGTTTTTCTGCTGCTGTAAACATATCCTCTGCAACGACAGGATTGGTTATCCCTCCGAGTAATATATTGATTGTCTATTCACTGGCAAGCGGCGGAGTGTCTATTGCAGCCCTGTTTATTGCAGGATATATCCCCGGTATTCTCACAGGTATATTTCTAATGGGAGTGGCTGCTGCTGTAGCTTACAGGAAGAATTATCCCCTGGCTGAAAAATCAAGCCTGAAGCAGGGAGTACTGAAATTTATTGATGCCATACCAAGTCTGTTTATGCTTATATTGGTAATTGGTGGGATTATAGCCGGAATATTTACAGCCACAGAAGCATCGGCAATTGCAGTTCTTTATGCTTTCATACTGGCACTTATTTATAAAGAAATGAGTGTTAAAGACCTTCCTGATATTCTGCTTAAAACCATTGTAACTACTTCCATTGTATTGTTTCTTGTAGGAACGTCAATGGCTTTATCCTGGGTTATGGCTTATGAAAATATACCGCAAGATGTAAGTGAAGGCTTGTTGAGCTTAAGCGATAATCCTTTTATTATTCTGCTAACAATAAATATGATTTTATTATTTGTTGGGATTTTTATGGATATAACTCCTGCAGTTTTGATATTCACACCCATTTTTCTCCCTGTGGTCAGTTCCCAATTGGGAATGGATCCCATACACTTCGGAATAGTTTTGATATTGAACCTGTGTGTTGGTTTGATCACCCCACCTGTGGGAACCGTGTTATTCGTGGGATGCAGTGTAGCTGATCTGGGAATCGAAAAAGTTATCAAACCTCTTATTCCGTTCTATGTAGCAATGATTTTTGTATTGGTACTGGTAACTTTATTCCCGGAGATCAGCCTGTGGCTACCCAGGTTTTTTGGTTTAATGAAATAAAAATAATGAAAAAGCTATTAAAATATTCTTTCGGAATAGGCGACCGCTTTCAAAAGCAGGGTGTGGCACAATTGCAAGCTATTGTAAAAGCTAAAGAATTTGGTGTTTATATTACTCCTGTCTGGAATAAATCAAACCGTGAACATCAAATCATAGGCACAGCACCCCTATCGGTTAGGAAAGAGGCTGTTGAGGCTGTGAATATACTCGGTTGGGATGATGATTATTTTGTTGATGCCGACCATATTAACCTTGATACTGTTGACAATTTTATGGATGACTCCGATTTTTTTACAATTGATGTAGCTTCCTATATAGGCAAAAAATGTGATCAGAAGGAGTTGGACTATTTTATGGATTCCTGTGCAACTTATACGGGTGAACTTAGAATACCCGGAATAAAAGAACCGGTTAAAATAAACAAGAAGATACTGAATAAGATTGCAAGTAAATTTTTGTTTGCCACAATTAAGGCAGGAGAGATTTACAGGAAAATAGAAGCAAAGAAAGAAAAGGGAAATTTCGTTACAGAAGTCTCTATGGATGAAGTGGAGCAGGCTCAAACACCTATTGAACTGTTTTTTATCTTGCTGATGCTTTCCAATCAAAATGTGCCGGTTCAAACCATTGCTCCGAAATTCTCAGGCAGGTTTAACAAAGGGGTTGATTACACAGGTGATATCCGTCAGTTTGAAAAGGAATTTGAAGAAGATTTGCTGGTCATTGATTATGCTGTTAAAGAGTTTGGCCTGCCTGATGAGTTGAAACTTAGCATTCACTCAGGCTCAGATAAGTTTTCAATTTATCCGATTATGGGATATCTAATCAGAAAGTATAACAAAGGCATTCACATAAAAACAGCAGGGACAACTTGGTTAGAGGAAATTATTGGTCTGTCGAAAGCAGGTGGAGAGGCTTTGAAGTTTGTGAAGGAGATTTACTATCATTCGCTTGACAGGATTGAGGAGTTGACAAGGCCTTATGCTGATGTTATTGATATTTCTTTAGACCGTTTGCCTGATAAAAGGGAGGTAGAAAGCTGGAACAGCAATAAAATGTTCCACACATTGCAACATATTCCCGAACATCCTGATTACAATAAAGATATGCGTCAGTTAATGCATGTTGGCTATAAACTTGCAGCAGAACGAATTGAAGATTTCAATAAATTACAACATAAGCACACAGAAATAATTGCGCAGTGTGTTACAGAAAATATTTTAGAGCGGCATATTAAGAGATTGTTTGTAAGCAGTTAAATAGGGTCTGCTGAAAAACACATAATTATTTATTTAAGTGCGAGCTTCTTACCACATATGGCAATAAAAACCTTTCATCTATTTTTGTTAGTCTGTGGCACATCATCTACTACATTGCTTCGGCATCGTAGTATTACTATACAACTTCGCCTTGCGGCTTTGTATCTGATGCACCACAGACTTTTTCAGCAAACCCTAAATATAACTTGCTTTCTCACTTTTAAATCAGAAGCAGCCTGACTATTACCATATAGTCATAATGCTTTTTGAAGATAAAAGATTTTTATCGGCAGTAATTAAGGGAAGCCTGTATGCCAATGAGGTTGCGCATAATATTCTGTCTGCAGGGTCTTGATTGATATCCTCAGGCAAATTTACTGAAAGGTCGGCAATCACAGGGGTTATACCCTTTAGAATATATCTATTTGACTTCAAAACCAATTCGATGAATTCCAAGTAGGGTACTCCTATTTCCAATCTTCTTTTTTTCATAAGCATAGCGATTTCCCAAAGAGATATTTCGCTTATCAAAATTCCATTACCCTCATTTGCCCGCTCAATTGCATTTTTTGCTTTAACACTTAAAGCGTCAGGTTTTATTGAATTCCAAATTATAATATGTGTATCTAATATAATCATTCTTTCAGAGCATTCCAGCTGGTTTCCACAGGGGTGATTATATCATTGATAATAGCATTTTTACCAATCTCTTTCAGCTTATTTCGAGCATTATCAATTGAGTCTTCTGGAGGAACAATTCTGGCAATAACTTTCCCTCTTGAGGTTATGCTTATTTCATTACCCTGCCCGATAGTCTTAAGTATTTCCTTAAAATTTGCCCTGAGTTCACTAACAGCAATCGTTTCCATAATATAAATATTTTGTACAATACAAATGTACAAATAAAACTAGTGCAAAAACAAAATTTTATCACAAAATATTTTATCCTTTTCCATAATATAAATAAAAAACAATCCTTTCCTTATGTTATTATCCGGTTGCCATTTTAATAGAATTGGAAACGGCCCATTCGACTGATATACAATCGCTCCCATGACATCAACAATTTGTATGCTCATCACTTTTTCAGGGTTATTTAACTGAATCGTAATTCCCTTGCTAAAAGGATTGGGATAAACAGTCAGTTCATCTTCTTTGCTCATTGTCATCAGTTGCGGATAGTTAGTAAAAACAGCATCAACATTTTGCTGAAACAATCGTTCGGCTTTTGCAGGATCGCTTATTATTCCCGTCCAGAATACCAATCCATAATCGTGAGCTTTTTTGATAAGGTAAGCAGGAGAAATATATGCACAGCTAACTCCATAAGCACCAGTCTTTTTTGCAATTTCAATATCAATGGTTGTAAGCGTGTTTTTTATCAATACTGTTTTAATCTGATGGTTTGCCAATTTAATCCTTTTCAGCTTCTCAATATTATACGACATTAAAACCACCTCGTCTTTCATATCCATTTTGTCAACTAATTCTAGTACCGGCCTCTCAGATGTATTCTTGATATCAATGCAAATGCTAACCTTTCCTTTTGCCAGTTTCAATACCTCAAACAGTGTCGGGATTTTTTCATTTAAAAAATCCGAGCCGAATTTATCGGAATACCCGGCAGATAAATATTTAAGTTGCTGATAATTAAGTTGATTTACATTGCCCGAGCCATCTGTTGTCCTGTCAAGGGTTTCATCGTGAATAACCATAATCGAATCTTCCTTCGAAAGCCTGAGATCAACCTCAATATAATCAACTCCGGCCTTAATAGCCTTAACAAACGCAGCCATTGTATTTTCAGGAGCTATTGAAGATGCACCACGATGGGCAATAATCTTTCCCTGTGCAAAAAGAATAACCGGAACTGAAATCCATAGAAATACAATGTAAACACCCAAATGTTTGGATAAGGCCTTTTGCCATTTACATTTCAGCCATTTTGTTATGTGTCTCAACAGTCTGAACATAAGTGTTTCATTCTTTTGTTTTCAAATTTTTTATTTTTATCCCAATCCCAAGGTTTATTACAAGACTAAAGTCGGTAAAATTACCATAATCGGAAAACCAGGCATTTTCAACACCTGCTGCAATATGATGAGTTAAAAAAATATTTTCGTTAAAATAGATATTAAATCCATATCCTAATAAATTATGTAATGAAAATCCGTTGACAGTTGAATTTGAGTACATTTTTCTGGACTCTCCCTGTAGTAAATAAAGAAAAAACAGATCAAAATTTTGTCTGCTTTTGTTGGGATAGAATCTGTATCCTGCATTAAAACCGAAATTTGAAATATGCTCCCTGGTTACCGGAAATTCGAGGCCAACAAACGGCTCATGTCGTTTAATTGTGTATAAAAACAAAAAATGAACCTTAAGGTCTTCAAGATAATTGTAGGATATGGTCGCATTAGTGCTGATTGACTTATTTCGTGTACTTTGTCCGGCCAATGATAGCGGGACGATTAAAAGAATGATAAAACAGAGCCAGACATTCCTTCTCATTTTGAAAACAATTTTTATCAAAAGTAATCAAAATGTTTACTCGAACACTGATTCAATTGTTCATTCAGATTATTTCCACCTACCCCTTGAAGTTTTCAACTTCAAGGCTACCCATATCACAATCAGCAAAGTTCAACTATGTTTTCCATTGTCGTAAGGTGTTCCCACCTGGCAAATATTTTTCAAAACTTAAACTTTCTTCACTATCTTTGAGCCTATGTTTTGGGGGGACGATGGATAAAACACTATTACGTTATTCACTATGCGAGAATTAATGTCAAACTAAAAATATACTGCTATGAAAAAATTAACTTTATTATTCGTTTTAGCTCTCATCATTCAGGCTACTACTTCAGCCCAATCCTGCTTACCAAATGGTATTGTATTTGCAACCCAGTCTAAAATCGACAATTTTCAAACCAATTATCCTGGCTGTACAGAAATAGAAGGTTGGGTAAACATTGATGACTATAATGGAGATATTACAAATTTAGATGGATTAAATGTTTTAACTTCAATTGGAGGACACCTTTCTATTATGCACTTAGGAACTTCCAATTTATCGGGATTGGATAATTTGACTGCTATTGGAGAATACCTTTCTATTACAGGAGGATACGGTAATCTGACCAGCTTAACAGGATTGGATAATTTATCTTCAATCGGGGGCCACCTACGAATCAACGCCCAAAATAGTCTTACAAGTTTAACCGGACTAGAAAATTTAACTTTCATTTCAGGAGATCTTATCATTGAAAGCAACGATGCTTTAACTAGCTTAACGGGACTGGATAATTTATCCTATATCGGGGGGGGGC
>JAUVIX010000135.1 GCA_030592565.1 Chlorobiota bacterium | reverse complement strand
GTATTGCGAAAATTTTAAATCGTAATAAGGTGAAACATACACTATTCCTGTGTTGTCCGCTGCAATGCTGTCATTATTGAACCAAAGGTCGGTGCCGATACCAATGCCAAGTTTTTGCTCCTTTGAAAAATTGAAAAAGCTAACCTTTTTATTGATATCTGCATCAAAAAGAATATTATTCTCAGTGCTGTTATATCCATCCCATAAATAGTAGTAGTTGAGCCTCAATGAATGATGCAGTGCTGATGATTGTCTGTACGTGCTTTCATACAAAGTCTTTAATCCGATTAAGTGATATGTCTGCCGGATATCTTTGTCGGACAGGGAAATTTCCGGGAAATCGTCAGGTTTATATCCATAGAAATGTGCCCTGTTTTGTTTATAAAATAATTCAGTTGAAAATGTGTGCTTGTTTCCGAATTTTCTACCGTAAACATTTGCTTCTGTAACACCCGAACCCGGATATGCATACTCTTTAATGCCTGCTGAAGATGAGAAATGCTTAAGGCGAACACCAAAACCGCTCTTTTTTGATCTGAGCATTCCTGCAAAAAAATCAATATATGGAGAGATAGTCGTTGCGAATCCCAATTTCACATAATTTCTATAAAGCTTTGGAGCTGACTCGCCTGCGATTTTTGCAGCCATAATGGGGTTTACGCCTAACCGTGAGTTGATATTTTTAGAAATTACCGAATATTCAAAATTTGGCTTTTCAATATAATCGTCTGTAATTTTTGGGGCAATATTGAGCTTGAAAGCATCATTAACGGCAGGATCATAAGCAGAAACTACTGTTACCTCCTCATTTTTTGTGATATCCTGCTGTGCAATAATCCCATTATTGGTTATCAGAAAAACAAACAGAGCAATTGCTATTGCGGTTTTATATTCTGTTAAAAACTTTCGGTTCATGTTATTGTCTGTATTTTTTTAATAATTTAATAAAAAAGTTTTACCCCTCACCTTTTCCGATAGCTATCGGAACTCCCTTGGGGAGAGGAAAGACCAGAGTGTACCTACATCCCTTTCCCCAAGAGAGAGGAAAGACCATAGTGTACCTACATCCCTCTTCCCAAGAGAGAGGAAAGACCAGAGTAGTGCCTCCTTCCCTCTCCTTGAGGAGAGGGGTAGGGTGAGGTGATTTTTAATTAAAATCTGCATTTGGATTATTAATATAAAGGTAATGGCTTCTGCCCCCTTTTCGTAAAGGGAATATAAGTACTTGATTTTATGATTTTGTAATATTCTCATTATAATAACACTATTTAAAACTCCTGCAACTCCACTGTCTCACCTTTAATACTAATTGTGTCAGGTATCATTAATACGCTGTCTTTTTGCTTTTGTATTTTGAGTTCTTCCTGTTCCTGCATATTGATTTTGTTTAGCTTTTCCATTGCAATATCGGTCAAATCCTTTCCGTCGTAATTGTCAATAATGCTTTGAAACGTCTGTTTTGCCTGGAAAAGATTTCCCGCGTCAGTGTAAATATCTCCGAGCAATATGAATCCTTTCGCAACCCAATAGTCGGAGTTTGAATAGTTGTTAACAAGTTCAAAGACCAGCTTTTCAGATTCTGTATTATTTTTAAGTATAAATTCAATTTCAGCAACATTATATTTTGCTTCGGCCCCCTTTTCGCCTTGCGATATTTTAACAATGTCGTTGAAGGTTTTTTCAGCAAGGGCCAGCTCTCCTGCCGAGAGAAATGCCTTTGCTTTTATCATTAATGCATCAAGTTTTATATTGTCGTCAAGCTTTTCTGATGAGAGTAATCTGTTAGCAGAGGCAAGGGCATTTTCGTAATCCTTCAGATAGAGGTATGATTTCATTTGCCAGTATCTTGAGTCAGTGAGTAATTCAGGGTTTTCTGTGATACCTTCAAGTCTTGCAAACAGGGGAGCTGCCTCAGTATAATCTTCTTGTCCATAACTGATTGTGGCTGCTTTGTAAAGTGCAGTTTCGGTAAATTCTGATTGCGGTTCAGCCAAAACAACAGTATAATATTTTAGAGCTTCGTTTTTCTTACCTTCACGGTAAAGGCACTCAGCAAGATAAAATTCTGCATTCATCTTATATGCTCCTTCCGGGAACTTTTCAAGGTATTTGGCCAGAGATGTTGTTGCCCCTGATGTGTTGCCATCAAGATATTGATTCTCAGCAGTAATGTACATGACAGAATCCTGCTCTGATGGTGTAACATTGGCGAAGGAGAGGTCGGCAGCATAGGCAAAATAGTCTTCTGCTCTGTTCATGTCAATATAGATGTTTCTAATACTTGCCAGAGCCTCTTTTGATTCAGGAGTTCCGGGAAATGCAGATACAACCTTTTTAAAGGTCATCAGTGCCAGATCATTTTGTCCGCCGTTGTAATATATCAAACCTGATTTTAGTTGTGCTTTAATTGAGTAGATATTTGTTGGCCGCTCTTTTATTATCCTTTTAAAACTAACCAGGGCATTTTCATTTTTATTTATTATCAGGTAAGTATTACCCAGTTCGTAAAGCGATTTTCCGTAAAGTGATGAATTCGGGAAGCCGTTTATTACTTTGTTAAGTGCGATTATCTTTTCGTTATATCTTTGTAAAACACCTAGTGCCAGTGCTTTTTGATAAAGAGCGTAATCAACATCAAGTGCCTGCATCTTTATTCCTTTATCGTAATATGCTATTGCATTATCGTATTGTTTCATTACAAAATAGGAGTCGCCGGCACGTAGATCGGCATCTGCTGTCATTTGCAGGTTTGATGGTTTTGTGGAGAGAAATTTTTTGAAATAGTTGAGTGCATTTGCATACTCTTTCCGTTTGAAATAGATATAACCAATGTTATAGAATGTAATATCGTAAGTCGGAATGCTTTTTGACTGACGTGCATCAAGAAATTTTTTGTAGTAACTGAATGACAGTTGATAGTTCTTTAATCTGTAATAAGCCTCTCCGATCCAGAACATACTTTCGGATGTGATTTTTTTATCAATATTTAATTTTGTTGCCTTTTTGAATTTTACAATTGCTTCTTCATAATCCATCTTGTTAAACAGCTCCGTGCCAAGCATAAATGTAGTTTTCTGAAGGTCTTTATTATAGGTTTTTCCTTTGTTGTTAATTTTTTCAAGAGCAAACATTGCCTCGTCATATTTTCCGGTTGACAGCGCTATTTTGTACAGAAAGGTATATGCTTCATCGTTTTTACTTGAGTTGGGATAGTCGTTAAGGTATTCCTTCAAAGCATTGATAGCGGTGTTGTATGGGTCGAATGAAAGGTCGTAGGTTAGCTTCGCATAATTGAAAAGGGCATCTTCCCTGATATCTTTGTCAAACGGCAGTTTAAAGGCCTGATTAAAGGCGTTGGCTGCAAATTTCTTTTGATCTGTTTCGATGTAACAGCCTCCAAGATAGTACCAGGCATATTGTGATATTGAATCGTTTCCTCCGGTTGATTGCTGAAGGTCTTTTATCGCTTTATCGTAATTGCCTGTTTTGTAGCGCACAAAGCCCAGAATAAAAAGGTCTTCCATTTTCATCCTGCTTCTTGCTGAGCTGCTATACCTTTCAAGATAGGGCAGTGCCTTTTCATACTCCGAAAGTTTGTAATACGATTCGCCAATAATCCTGGCAAGGTCGGGCGCTCGCTTTTTGGAGGCGTTTTTAAGGAGTGGGGGAGCCTGATCTGTTACTTTTTCGTATTCTCCTTTCATAAAAAGGATTTGGACAATGTAGTATGGGGCAATAGCTTTGAAGTTAGGATCGGAACCAAGTTCCTGAAAGCCTGCCAGCGCAGTGTTGTAGTCGCCGTTTTCGTATGCAAGATGAGCGAGATAGTATTTTGCAGGTGATGCATACTTCGAGTCGAAGGAGATAGCTTTGTCGAAAGCAGTTTTTGACTTCTCAAAGTCTTTTGCTTTGAAATAGCAATAGCCTGTTTTGAAATAATACTCACCCTTTTGCTCATTTGTTAAATCAGAAATTTCGGTTTGCTCAAAATGCTTTAAAGCTGATTTGTATTTTTTATTTCTGTAATTATATCTTCCCAACTGAAAATATGCAAGATTTTTCTTTGTATCTGTCGGATGGTAGAGAATGAATCTGTTCAGCTTATACCCGGCATCCTTATTATAAAGTTCAAGGGCACAGACAGCATCGTAATACTCGGCATTGATCCTTAAAGGTGATTCTGTATTTTTTAGTGATGAAATAACCTTGCCGAAAATTGTTCGCGCGGCACCGTACTTTTCTTTGTTATATAGCTCAATTCCAAGGCGATAATCAGCCTCAGGGTTTTTGTAAATGGCAGTATTTTGTCCGGAAAGGACATTAATAAATACAGCTAAAAATAAAAATGTGATTATTAACCGGAGTTCTTTCTTCATATCTACGCCTATAAATCCTTTATTAATCGTTTTTAAAACTGTAAAAAAACAGCTTTGTCAATTTAAGCAAAAGTAATAAGTATGTAATGCGTAAATATGTTGCTATATTCTAAAATTATAACATTAAATTGTTAATAAGTTTAACGGGGGCTTTGCGATTTTATTACAACGTATCTGATTTGCTCTCTTGCGATAGCAATTTATTTCAATAATTTATAAGTAAAGCTTAATGTATGATTCATTTCAGTGTAGAGTCTTATTTAGAAAAAAAATGTTTATTCGTGTATAGCGTGGTCTGCCAGCATCATTTTA
Source organism: Chlorobiota bacterium (assembly GCA_030592565.1). Taxonomy (GTDB): domain Bacteria; phylum Bacteroidota; class Bacteroidia; order Bacteroidales; family JAADJA01; genus JAADJA01. Next base: position 4,445 of record JAUVIX010000135.1, on the reverse strand, counting down.
AACACTTTAGACTCTCCATCAATAGAAACAACAAATAAATAGGTTCCGTTTTTTATAGTGGGATAGATGTCTGTCCTGAAAACCGGAAAGTTTGGGCGTTCGGTTACATCCTGGTCGTACAGTGACACAATATGACGGCCAAACAGGTCGTAAATGTCAATATTTATATGTGTTGGCTTATCAATGTTAGCGGTAATTGCCAGGATGTTGCTAAACGGATTTGGCCATATTTTAAAAGAGCTGATACCTGTATTCAGAGAATCATAACCTGCTGAACCCTGGTCAAAATATATTGCCCCGATATCAACCCTGGTATTATCAGGGTCATTTGGACTTAGAGGGTTTCCTTTGTCAATACAGGGAGAATTTTCTTTTAGGCTAAAATTATCGTTTTTAGGGTCTGTAAAGTCCGGCAAATTGATTATGTTTTGAGACCCGGGCAAAGGAGTTGTATTATCTGTAATTGAATATGAAATTATGATTGAAGACAGACCGTCTATGTTGATATCCTGAATTTGTGAATTAGAAAAAATTGTGTTCTGCACATTAACCGTGCTTCCTCCTGTGCCCGGCACTAACTCTATACTGCTAATCCCGATGTTGTTATAATACAAAGTGTTGTTTGTAACTTCTCCAAAAGAACCTTCTTTGAAAACAATTCCCTCATTACAATAAGTTACAATATTTCGCCTGATAGTAATATTTTCTGAACTTCCGTAAGTTTCACTTCCAATTTCCATTCCTCTGTCATTAATGTGCTTAAAGAAATTGCTGTCAATTAAAATGTCATTACAGTTGTTTAGGTCAATTGCATCATCGGGGATATTTGTAAATTGATTGTTCCTTATTGTGCTGTGTCTTACATAAGTAAATTCAATTGCATCTGGAATGTTTTCAAAATAACAATTACTGATAATAGCATTTTTCATATCTCCGCACCAGAATCCTTCACCTTTGTTGATTCCTGAAATGGAGCAATATTTTATGTCGGCACTTCCTCTTATTACTCGTGTTACATTTGTGTAAAGTGGTAAATTTTGCCGTGTGATGAAAGTAATATTCCGGTATTTTAAATTAACATCTCTAGTTGTTATTCTTCCGTCAACTATTGTGGCATTTTTAAACTCACAGTTTGCTCCCGGATGATCTATTTCAATAATTCCCCAGCCTGTTGTGTCAACAACAGGTAAAATTTGTACCGGCTCGTCAACAGTACCGTTAATGAACATCCAGCCATAAACCATAATATTAACGTTTGTGTCAAGATACATAATAGTGCCCTTTTCAATTATCAGAGTGTCATTTTCATTAATGATAATGGTTGAGTCAATATAATACGGGGAAAACTCTTTGTTGAAAATTATAGCCCCATTGGAATATAAAGAGGTAAAAATAAATATTACAAAGAGTGTAGTAGAGAATATGAATTTACCATTTATTGAAAGTTCTTTTTTCATTGTTTTTATGAATGAAATGCAAAGATAAAAAAACTCCCCTACATTTCATATACAGGGGAGAATAAATAATTTTATTCGGGCCAAATGGGCTTAATAATTGAATGCTTTAATTTCAAAATATGATTGTGGATGCAGGCAAGCCGGACATTTTTCCGGAGCTTTTATTCCTTCGTGCAGGTAGCCGCAGTTACGGCATTTCCAAACAATCTTGTCATCTTTCTGAAAGACTTTTCCCTCTTCAAGATTTTGATATAGCTTGCGGTATCTCTCCTCGTGAGCCTTCTCTACTCTTGCAATCATTCTGAAAGCAACGGCGATTTCCTTGAAGCCTTCCTCCTCTGCAATGTTTGCAAATTCCGGATAAAGTTCTGTCCACTCCTCATTCTCTCCGTCTGCCGAAGCTTTTAGGTTTTCAAGCGTCGTACCGATTATTCCGGCTGGATAGGCGGCCGTAATCTCAACCATTCCTCCTTCGAGAAATTTAAAAAAGCGTTTTGCGTGTTCTTTTTCGTTGGCTGCAGTTTCGGCAAAAATCCCTGAAATCTGTTCAAGACCCTCTTTTTTAGCCTGTTTTGCAAAATAGTCGTAACGCATACGCGCCTGACTTTCACCCGCAAATGCTTTCAGCAGGTTTTGTTCTGTTTTTGTTCCTTTTAATGATTTCATATTATTTTCTGTTTATTGATAAATAGTAATTTTTTTCTGCAAAAGTAATAAAAAAAATTAAATAAGAATAATTCTTGACCAATAAAAATTATTGTTTACCTTTGCAGCAGATTTAAAAAGTAAATATTCACTAAAATTATAAAAAAGGAGTTAATTATGAGTAATGAAGTTCAAAAATTTCCGCTTATCGGGGATAAGTTCCCTGAGATGAATGTACAAACAACTCACGGAATGGTAAATATTCCGGGTGATTATAAAGGTAAATGGGTAGTTCTGTTTAGTCATCCTGCCGATTTTACACCTGTTTGTACAACAGAGTTCGTCGCATTTGCTAAAAGAAATGACAAATTTGAAGAGCTGAATGCAAAATTGATTGGTTTGTCAATTGATCAGGTTTTCTCTCATATTAAATGGGATGAATGGATTGAAGATAAGCTTGATGTTAAGATTCCGTTTCCTATTATCGCAGATTCTACTGGGGAAGTTGCCAAAACAATTGGCATGGTGCATCCGGGAAAAGGTTCAACAACTGTAAGAGCTGTGTTTATTATTGACACGAATGGAATAATCAGGCTGATCATCTATTATCCCCAGGAAATTGGAAGAAATATGGATGAAATTTTGCGTTCGTTGAAAGCATTGCAGGTCTCTGACGCAAATGGTGTTGCTATTCCTGCCGGATGGCCTGAAAATGAGTTGATAGGAGATCGGGTTATTATACCTCCTGCAACTGATGTTGAGACAGCCAAAGCACGATTGAAGGAGTATGAGTGTTATGATTGGTGGTTCTGTCATAAAAGTCTCGACTAATTTATCTTGTACAAAAGTAATCTCAGGGCTTATCTCTGGATTACTTTTGTTATTATTGAAAATTTTGTGAACAAAATGACGAATTAAGAGTTTTGAAAGGAAAGTTTATACTGTGGAAATACTTCAAAAAATAAGAGCAGGACTTGGAACTCACGGGCTAAAGGTAACTCCGCAAAGGATTGCTGTTTACAAGGCCCTTCTTGAACTTAGCAATCATCCTGATACCGATCAGATCATTGCCCGGGTTACTAAAGAGCATCCAACCATATCACCGGGGACAATATATAAAACACTTGATCTGTTTGTGGAATATGGAATAATTATAAGGATTAAAACGGATAGTGGCAGGATGAGGTTTGATCACAGAACCAATCACCATCACCATCTTTACGATAAAACAACCGACAGGATAGAAGACTTTGATGATGATGAGCTTAACAATTTGCTGACCGATTATTTTTCCCGGAAAAAGCTAAATGGTTTCGAGATAGAGGATGTGAAACTTCAGATTGTTGGTAGGTTTAAATAAAGTAATAATAAGCTGTAAATCATACGTACATTCATTAATTCAACAATTCACTAATTCAACAATTCAAAATAATGATCGATATTAAAGCATTTTTTAAGCTGACCTACGGGCTATACGTCATAAGTTCAAAAAGTGGCGATAAGCTGAACGGGTATGTTGCAAATACAGCATTTCAGGTTACTGCAGAGCCACCGCAGATAGCAATAAGCTGTCATAAGGATAATCTTACAGCCAAAATAATTAAAGAAAGCAAAGTTTTTTCAATTTCTGTTCTGGAGCAGGATGCTGATTTGGGAGTGATTGGTAATTTCGGATACAACTCCGGTAAGGATAAGGATAAATTTAAGAATGTAAAATACAAAACCGGCCAGACCGGAGCACCTATCCTTCTTGATAGCACAATTGCATATTTCGATTGTGAAGTAGTTGACAGTTTTGATGTTGACACACACATTCTTTTTATCGGTAAAGCTGTTGATAGTGAGTTGCTTGATGAAAGTAAATTACCCTTAACTTATGATTATTATCACAAGGAGATGAAAGGGAAAGCCCCGAAAAATGCTCCAACATATATAAAAGAAGAAAAGATGGAAGAAACGAAAAAAGAGACAACAAGTAATTTGGGTGCGAGTTTTGAATGTACTGTTTGTGGATATGTATATGACCCTGCCGAAGGTGATGAAGCTCAGGGAATTCCTCCTGGAACTCCTTTTGCCGATTTGCCAGATGATTGGGAATGCCCGATTTGTGCTGCTGCAAAGTCGGAATTCATTTCTGTGAATTAAATCCCTAACGGGATTTTTTCTAAACCTATCAAGAAAATTTGTCGTGCATCCCTTTGTTATTTAAAACAACACCTTACCTTTGCCTTCATATAAACTTAAATTATGAAGTTATTTATTCCCGTTTTATTTTTCCTTTCGTTATGGATGCTCCCCGACAATGTTAAAGGTCAGGATACCATTACTGTTCAGACATTTACT
>JAUVIX010000110.1 GCA_030592565.1 Chlorobiota bacterium | reverse complement strand
ATTGTTTACCTAATTGAAGAAATTTTTCATCCTCTGAAACCAGATCAAGATTTATGGAATTGGTGTTATCCTCTCCTTTAAACTCGGCTTCCAGTTTATTGCTCAGTCTTTGGGATTGGATGTTTTGTTTAAGCAAAGCTTTATAGGCTCTGTTTTTAAATCGAAACAAAACCAATAAGACCAGAAAAAGCAATAACGAAAACATTATAATTATAATGAGATACCTTTTTTGCTGGCTGTATATTTTATTCTTTTGCTGCTCTTCAAAAATTTTTATTTCTTTTTCCTGCAAATTATATTTTGCGGTCATATCGTATATTTCTGTTTCTATCCTTTTATTGAAAATACTTCCCTGCATTTCCCTTGCTATTTTCTGATATTCATATGCAGCATGGGCATCCCCCCGGACAAAAGCCAAATGGGAAAGTGATAGATAGATGCGTATAAATAAAGCCTTATCCTTGTTTACATCACCATGATCTAAGGCCCTGTACAATGTTTTATTTGCCTTGTCAAATTTCGTTAGTGCCGAATAAGTTTTGGCAAGCATGATAGAGGCGTTCATTGCCTGGGGGTACATTTGTACACTGATGAAGTTTTCAATTGCCTTTAAACTATATTCAACTGATAATTGCATTTTACCGAAACGTCTGTAAATAAAAGCCAATTCGTTTTGAGAAGTTGCAAGATGTTCGGTGAAATTATTTTGCTTAGAAATTTCGATGCAGAGTTTTGAATACTTTACTACAGAATCATTACTGTAATCGGTCATACAACTTCCCCCACCGTTATACAAAGCAGCAATTCTATTGTATGCAAAAGCCCTGTTGTAAATACTAATATCATCATTTTTGAGGATATCGTTTATAAGCATAATCCCTTTTCGATATTCTTTCATTTGGCGATGACCTTCGGCAAGGTAAATTTTTGCATAAACAGCCGAGTCGGTTTTTTTGTCAACTGTTTTAATAAAATCCAACAGTAGGGGTATTCCCTTATTCGGTCTTGATTGTATCAGAAATTCCATAGCCCGGGAAAATAATGAATTTGCTTCTCCTGAATCGGCAAGGATTTCCGATGCCGGATTAAAGAAAGGGTCAAGTTCATATAGATTATGAATTCTGTCTTTTACGAAATTTAGTTTGGCTTCTTGTACTTCAGTAAGGTTTTCATTGTTCTTCATAAGCACAATACCTGCACCCAATGAATCATGGATATTATCAAGGAAATGGCCCATCTCTGTATATTGCGATTCAAAACGGAGGGAATCATTTCTTTGTGCAAAAGAAAATGACATAGATGAAACAAATAGGATCAATGAAAATACCAGACGCTTTCTCAAAATCATTTTTTTATATGAAACCAAAACTAAAAAAAGCCCAAATATAAAATTTTTTATGTGTGTACAATGGCTTAATGCGGTGCAAAAGCAACTTTTAACATACCAACACCTCCGGTAATAATGGAATCATTAATCCATGTAGTTCCCACATCCAGTGTCCTTGCAATAAGCCCTCTCCAGGTACTTCCACTGTCTGCCGAGAAAAGAACCATAGCGTGCGCTGTACTGTCCTGGTCGCCTACTTGCCCAGGCCATAGGCTTTGCAGGCGTAAGTGGTGGCGGGTTTATGGGGTCATCGGATTCTTTGTTGCAATTAACTAAAACAACAGTAATAAAACCGGCGATTTAAAAAACATTAAAGATGCCGACAGCATTTTAAAGACGTTACATCAATTTTTGATAAGCCTGCCACCATCTGTCAGGAATATCATCGTTACAGGCAGTTTCGTAATCGTTGTAAGAGCAGGGAACCAGATGATGTCTTTCGTAAATATTTTTATTATTGGCTTTAACCGGGACATCCATCCACCACCTGTCGCTTGTTTTACTCTTGTAAAAAACGAGCTCGTCATTATGGTCTTTAATAGAAACAGTATATTTTATATAGTTTTCAATGTCGCTATATGGATGGTCTTTTTTGCGGCTGTAAAAGCCCTCAACAAAAAACCAAATCATCTGAGCAACAAGGTGAGATGTTTGGTTATTATTGTCATATTTGGGATTTGTTTCATAAAACCCTATTGATGAAATTTTTTCACTCAGGCCTGCATATTTTATTAACTGGCAAACCTCTTCGCCATAAAAACCATTGGGAGAAGCATTTCCATTTCCAGGAGCATCCGATTGTTTTACTGCTGAAACATCAACCGTTACCATATCTGCGTTTCTCATAAGTGGCTCTGTTTCAGGAAGATTACCCCTGACTTTTCCAAGACGGTAAACATCAAAGTAGAGATCAGTCATTAATGAGGTAGCATCAGGATCAACAAAATAAGATTGAAAACCGATGTTTGTATAATTGAAAAGGAAATTGGGTTGATGCAGAATTATTTTACTCAGGTATGAGTGTGAATTCATCTCCTGCTCAGCCTTTCCAAGATCGAAAACAGAATCAACAGAGACAATGTTTATAACCTGACCAAGGGATTCATAGGCTCTGTAATTTGCATAAGTTAAATCCTGGCTTCCGCCTATAATTACAGGGATTATTTTATTTTTTATTAATTCTGAGACAACAGTCATCAGAGCAAAATATGTATCTTCAGGTTTATGACCCTGTTTCAGGTTACCAAGGTCGGCAATCTTTGGGTTGAAATCGCTTTTAAACAAACTGTAAAAGTAATTTCGAATATAGTCAGGAGCATAAGCACACCCCTCATTATTTTTAGCTTTTCTGTCCTCTTTAACTCCAAGAATTGCTATATCTACTTTATCCAGATCAGGGAAGTTGTCTTTTTCGATATAGCTTCTCACCAAATCTCCTAATCTTAGATTTTTAGTTGATTCTTCAAAATCAAATTCCGGTAGTTCAAGCGGTTCAAAATATATTGAAATGTTCATAGAATATTTTTTTCCAGCACTTTAATGTTTATACAACGAAATTGTAAAAAGGTTATGACAAAAATCTACATTTTTTTACTTCCTGTAACAAAAAAGTTCAATAAACAATCAATTTTGCACATTCCCACCAGCACAATTATACAGCCCACCTCCTTTTGTCTGCTTCACTAATCCGGCTTACAGAGGGGAGTTTGTTCAATGCATATTTTCATCCTATCTATTATTTCTTTTACTACTTTTGCAAATCATTTAAAATTTAAATTTATGAAAAAGGTACTTCTTTTATTATTGGTTGCTTTTGTTTCTTTTAGCTCATCAACCTATTCACAGGATAAGAAAGATGACAAGCAGGTAAAAATTATTGTTCATACTGATTATGGTGATATGACAGCCGTGTTATACAATGAAACACCCCAGCACAGGGATAATTTTGTGAAATTGATTAATGAGGGCTGGTACAACAACTCTCCATTTCACAGGATAATAAAACAGTTTATGATTCAGGGAGGACAGAATGCTGATGGTCGTCTGGACCCCGGATATACTGTTCCCGCTGAATTTGTATCCGACAAATTCCATAAAAAGGGTGCTTTGGCTGCTGCCAGAATGCCTGATCAGGTAAATCCGCAAAAAGCCTCATCAGGATCCCAATTTTATATTGTTCAGGGAAAAGTTCTTTCGGAACAGGAGCTGAATATGTATGCTTCTAACTATAATCTTAATTTTACAAGTGAAGAACTAGATGTATATACCACAGTTGGAGGGGCACCCCACCTTGACGGAGAATATACGATTTTTGGTGAAGTGATTGATGGTTTTGATGTTATTGATGCAATTGCATCTGTAAATACAGATAAGGCTGGTAAGCCAGTGCAACCGATTACTATGACAATTATGATAGTTGAAGAATAGAAAACAATGAAAGAAAAAGTCCAGTCTTATATAAAAGAGATTGATGGTTTTATTGCCGCCACTCCGGAGAATCGTGATGAGTTCAGGATTAAATTTTTAAGCAAAAAAGGTCTTATACCTGCTCTTTTTGCAGAGATGAGAAATGTGGCTCCTGAAAACAGAAAAGAATTTGGTGCTATACTTAACAATTTAAAAAACAGGGCTCAGCAGAAGGTAAATGATTTAAAGGAGACGCTGGAGAGTAGTAAAGATAGCAGAAAAGATGATGTTGACCTTACACTTCCGGCTAACTTTATGGAGCCTGGCTCGAGGCACCCTTTGTCGGTAGTAAGAAATGAGATTATTGATATTTTTTCAAGAATTGGATTTTCTGTATCCGAAGGACCTGAAATAGAAGATGACTGGCATAATTTTTCAGCCCTTAATTTTCCTGAAGAACATCCGGCAAGGGATATGCAGGATACATTTTTTATTGAGAAAAATCCGGATATTGCACTTCGTACACACACCTCTTCAGTCCAGGTTAGGGTGATGGAAAAAGAGCAGCCACCAATCAGATCTATTTTTCCGGGAAGAGTATTCCGGAATGAGGCTATTTCGGCACGTGCGCACTGTATTTTTCATCAGGTTGAGGGTTTGTATATTGATGAGAATGTCTCTTTCGCTGACCTGAAACAGACTCTATATTACTTTGCCACCGAGCTTTTCGGAAAAGATACGAAAACACGGTTCAGGCCTTCTTACTTTCCTTTTACAGAACCTTCAGCCGAAATGGATATATCCTGTTTTATTTGTGGCGGAAAAGGATGTAAGATATGTAAAAATACGGGCTGGGTTGAAATTCTGGGTTGTGGTATGGTCGATCCAAATGTTCTTGAAAACAACAATATTGACAATAAAAAATATACCGGATTTGCTTTTGGAATGGGTATCGAGCGAATTACCATGCTGAAATATCAGATTAATGATATCAGACTGTTTTTCGAAAATGATCTGCGTTTTCTGAAGCAGTTTGAAGGTGCTATATAAAACCTTTTTGGTGTGCTATTATCCGGGATTTGATCACAATATTGACAGTGCCAAAAGTACAGATAAGTATTAGTATTAGTCTTGTAAAATGAAATATCCAGAAGACTACATAAACAAAATCATTTGCGGAGACAGCCTTGAAGTAATGAGGTCAATGCCATCAGAATCAATAGACTTGATAGTTACTTCACCTCCTTATAATCTTAAAAATTCTACGGGAAATGGCATGAAAGATGGACGCGATGGAAAATGGGCGAATGCATCATTGATAAATGGATACTCTCATTATGATGACAATATGCCACACGAAGAATATGCTATGTGGCAAAGAGCCTGTTTATCGGAAATGTTGCGATTAGTAAAAGTTGATGGGGCTATATTTTATAATCATAAATGGAGAGTTCAGGCAGGTATATTACAAGATAGACAGGACATTGTACTTGATTTTCCTATACGACAAATAATAATATGGCGTAGAAAAGGTGGTATTAATTTTAATAAAGGCTATTTTTTACCTACTTATGAGGTAATCTATATAATTGCCAAACCACAATTCAAATTAGCACCAAAAGCAAATGCTTATGGCGATGTATGGGAATTTACTCAAGAAATGAAAAATAAACATCCTGCACCATTCCCTGTACAATTAATAGACAGAATAATAGCTTCAACAAATGCCGAAATTATTCTTGACCCTTTTATGGGAAGCGGAACAACGGCAATTACAGCAATGGGTAATCAGCGGTCTTATATAGGAATTGACATATCGCCGGATTATTGTAAAATGGCAGAAAAGAGAATAGAAAGAAACAAAAAACAATCAGAACTTGCTCAATTTAAGGCACAAACCAGATTATCTATATGAATATATATACAAAAAAGAGCCCAATTAAAAAACTTAAAAAAATTTCAGCAGAAGGTTGGATTGAAAATGCAAGACCTGGTAATGATGGTGGTATAGGAAATACTTTAGAAGATTTGCTAGGAATAGAAGAAAATAATTTACCAATACCGAATGCTGCAGAATGGGAATTAAAAACACAAAGGTTTAAAACATCTTCATTAACGATATTGTTTCATTTTGAACCCTCACCAAGGGCAATGAAGTTTGTTCCTTCAATTCTATTACCTAATTTTGGCTGGACTCATCAAAGAGCAGGAGAAAAGTATCCATATAATGAAAGAAGTTTTAGAATGACAATTCATGGGAATAGCAGAAGTGACCGTGGATTTGGGGTTCAGATAGATAATAAAGAGAGGAAAGTTTTAATCTCTTGGGATAGTAAACAGGTTGACAGTAGACATTCAGAGTGGTTAGAGCAAGTTAAATTAAACATTGGACTTGGAGAAATTAATCCTCAGCCATACTGGGGTTTTGACGATTTAGAACATAAAGCTGGCACTAAACTACTCAATGCATTTTATGTCCAAGCCTCAGTTAAAAAAGATAAAGAAACGAAAAAAGAATTTTACCACTATTCAAAAGTTCTAATGCTTCAGAAATTTAGTTTTCAAGGATTCCTAAAACAACTAAAAATGGGAAATATATTGATTGATTTTGATGCAAGAACAGGACACAATCACGGAACAAAATTTAGACTAAGACAAAATTTTTTGCCTGAGCTTTATGAGAAGGTTACAGAAATAATATAAAATACCAAGACAACAGTTGTTCCTAATGCATACTGTAATTAGTTGGTATTATGACATATAATTACAAATTTATAGATAGTATAAATTTATATTAAACCATATGCTGAAGCGAACATTTGATATACTTTTCTCTTTTATCGGCTTGATAGTCCTGATTCCTGTTTTTATTATTATTTCCATAGTTATTATTTTTGATACGAAAGGTGGTGTTTTCTATTTGCAAAAGCGTGTAGGGAAGAATAGGAGGGATTTCATCCTTTTTAAGTTTCGTACTATGCGAGTTGATTCTGTCTCTGATAGTCTGCTTACTATTGGTGAAGACGACTCCAGGATTACACATTCGGGTGCTTTTTTAAGAAGATATAAACTTGATGAACTGCCTCAGCTTTTCAATATTTTAAATGGAGATATGAGTATTGTAGGCCCGCGTCCGGAGGTTAGGAAATATGTTGACATGTATAGCGAAAGGCAAAAACAGGTGTTGGCCGTCAGACCCGGGCTTACCGATTATGCTTCATTGAAATATATTAATGAAAGTGAAGTGCTTTCAAAATATGATAATCCGGGAAAAGCATATGTTGAAGTTATTATGCCTGAAAAGCTAAATCTAAATCTTAAATACATTAAGGAAAAAAGCTTTGTTACGGATTTGAGGATTATTTTTAAAACTTTGGCAAAGATATTTGATTGAACAGAATCTTATAATGCCTTTTCAAGTATTTTCAGCTCTTCAACCTTATCAAGGTATCCCATTTTGCTGTATGAGGTTATCAGATTCGCCAGAAGTCTTTTGATTATAGTAATGTTGTCAGTTGGTTTATAGAATGATTTTTGAGGCCTTAGTTTGATCTGTTTTATATAAACTTCAATTTCCTTGTGAGTGAAGATAGCACCTTTGTTAAAGGGATTGATATAAAACAAAATATCATTTTCGTTGTCCAGACTTATCTTTTCATCAGCTATTTCGTTAACGTATGCAAGAATAAAATGATGGGGTAGGTCAACGCCATAAACCGGAATGTCGAGGCTTTGCGCAACTATCATATAAAGCATTCCAAGTGATAGATGATTGCCCTTTTTTGTGCTCAACAGATTATTGAGGTAAAGGTTTTGAGGGGTGTCGATATTTGTTTTATTGCCCTGAAAGCTGTAGATATCGAAAAAAATATGATTTATAACTTTTATTTTTTCGAGTGCGGTTAAGTTGACATTAAGTTCAAGCCAGATATCTTTTTTTATCTTTTCAATATTCTCTCTTATCTCTTTTTCATTAATATCGGGATATAAGTATTTTGTTATCAGAAGATATCCCTTAAGAAGATTGTAATGAGATTTACTTTTCCAGCTTTTGAGTTCTTTGGTGAGGTAGTCAATCTGAATATTATGAATTAAATTTTCTATTCTTTTCTGAATAATGTTGTCGAAGGAATTATCCCAGGCATCTTCAAGATATGGTACTGCATCAATACCATAGTACAAAAATTTGTCTCTTATCATATCAAAAACCTGATTACTTGGTTCGTCAAGTAAATTGATTAGGGCATTTAGTTCATTATTATTTTGTTCTGTTTGCATTTTATCGAATAGAAAGTTTATTGAAAGAATTTTAAAAATATGTGTAAAGAAATAAAATTATATTGAATTGACCAAATATCATTTGTAAAGAATTATTTATTTGAAATTGTATCCCGGCAGGGTAAATTTGAATTTACTTCCATCATTAATTTTACTTTCCACCCAAATAATACCTCCGTTTTTTTCGACAAACTCTTTACACAAAAGTAATCCCAGGCCCGAGCCCTGCTCGTTTGATGTTCCATAACTTTTAAATTGTTCATCAATTTTAAACAGCTTTTTTTGATTCTCTTTACTTATGCCAACACCATTATCCGCAACGCAAACTTCAATATAATTACCTGTTTTGGATGCAGTAATTTCAATTTCCCCCCCCGGCCTGGTAAATTTAATGGCATTTGAAAGCAGATTTCTAATAACTGTTCTGGCCATATTTTCATCAACAAAAGCAATTGTATCTGGAGGGACTTTCATTGTGATAGTAATATCTTTATTCGTAGCACTGCTTTTAAGGACAGAAATATTACTGTTAATAATGTCATTCAGTTCAATAGCATTGGGTTTATATTCGATACTTTGTGTTTGGGTGCGCGACCATTCCAAAAGATTTTGTAATAGTTTGTAGGTATTTTCAGTGGCTTCACTAATATTTCTGATAAATGTTTTTCGTTGGTTTTCATCAAAGTTATCGTATGCTTCAGACAGCAGGTTAGAAAAGCCCATAATTGCATTAAATGGATTTTTAAGGTCGTGGGCAACTATTGAAAAGAATTTGTCTTTTGTTGCATTTAGCTGGCGAAGCTTTTCCTCTGATTGTTCTAATACCAACAATGATTCTTTATACCTGGTAATATCCACTGCAACCACAAGAGCAGCTTTTTCCCCGTTATAATCAATAACAGTTCCCAATGCTTCTACCCATCTTATTTTATTATTCTTACTGAGAACCCTGAATTCATTCTTTTCAGGTATTACCTTTTTGCTTAATAATCTTTTAAGCAAAACATTTGCTTTTTTGTAATCATCAGAATAAGCTATCGTTTTTAGCCAGTTTTTACCTTTTTTAGTCATTTCACTAAATGAGTACATTGTCAGGTTTTCAAGATTTTTATTGGCATAAAGTAATTTGTCATCCTGCATTATGAACATTGCCTGTAAAGAGTTTTCAACAAGAATCTGGTATTTCATTTCTGATTCTGTTATGGCGTATTCAGCTTCTTTCGATTTTGTGATATCTTCAATGTTCAGAATAATATTATAAACATTCCCCAACTTGTTTAAAACAGGAGTTATGTAGTATTTTAGATAAACAGTCTTACCCCATTTAGAAGTATGTTTTATTTCATTGTAAATAAGTTTTTTTAGTTCGATACCCTTTTTTAAATCATCGGTGATTCCGGAGTTTTGTAAGGGCGGATGTTTGAAGCAGTTTGTTTTTTTCATCTCCTCCTCATCGGGAGAGCCGAATAGTTCAAGAATTTTTTTATTGACTTCAAGAACTTTACCCGTTTTGTTTATGAGCAATATTCCTGTTGGAGAGTTTTCTACAAGGCTTTTATATTTTCTTTCACTTTTACTTAGCGCTTCAAAAGTATTTGAGAAGTTTTCCTTCTCAATGGTTAGTTTCTCATTTGCCTCCAAAAGTTTTTTATTTATTCTGGCTTTTGTCTTTAGGTCGTATAGTACTAAAAGTCCAAAAATAAGAATAAGGATTAGGATAATTATCAGATAAATTTGTTGCTCTTGTTTTGATTTTTTTTTATTTAATTCAATTTTGGTACTGATGCTGTTATCCAATTCAATCTTAGCAATTTCGTTTCTAATTTGAACATCCATAAGAGTTTTGCGGAAGTTTTCATTATAAACCGAATCTTTTTGGTTTGTATAATTTTTTAGATATTTAAATGCTTTTGAGTAGTTTTTTCCCTTTTCATAAATTTCATATAGCAGCATATAGTTTTTTAGAATAATCAATGAGAGCTTAAGAGAGTCAGCAATGTTTAGGCTTTGATAAACATAACTCAAAGCTTTTGGAATATTATTAAGCGCGAAATATGATTCTCCTAATGTGAGATATGATTCGGCATTTCGTCTTTTTTTTGGTTTTTGTTGGTGGTTTGGGTGTGTTTGTTGT
>JAUVIX010000079.1 GCA_030592565.1 Chlorobiota bacterium | reverse complement strand
CAATAGTATCTTTAAAATTATATATACCGTGTGTTTCTCCGGCATACGACATTGCAATATAATGAGCTTTAGATGCGAGAGCTGTCTTTGGTGTGAATGTAGCTCCGACAACTAAATCTAGATTATTTTTTAGTTTTGTATAATATTGTACCCCAAAATCAAAAACGACATCACCTGATACAATGGAGTTGTCAATCAAAGTGCCTGCTAAATTTATTGAATCGGGAAAAGAAATAGTTTGTGATTTATTTAATTTCCCCCAAAGATATGAGGCATTGAATCCGATAGATAAATAACTTAATGGCTGAAAAGAGCTGCCAATATTAAACCTGTTAAAACCACCTGAACCAAAGTATTGATATTTGATATTGCCTGCGTCAACAGAATAGTTATAGCTGGAGACATCGTATCCCACAGAACTGTAAGGAAGTAGTGCAAGACTTGCACGCCACCATTTGTTTACCGGAAATCCCATTAAAATATGACTTATATTACCTGTAACCATCTCATCTGTTTCTTTCTCGGTTCGGTAATTAACAAATAATCCTACAATTCCTGCTTCAAAAAGAAACGATGTACTGTCGAATGCTGAATATGATGCTGCATTGGAAATGTCTATTGTAGAGCGGTCTCTGACACCAATAGTGTTTCCCCCCATTGACATTGTACGGACATTATTTATTTTAGCCAAAGAACCTACTCCGAAACTACTGTATGGCGAACTGATTCCTGGCTGAGAAAACACTTCTACAGCAGAAAAAAATGTAAAAACTGCAAACAACAACCTTATCGCAAATGAAATTTGTCGTTTCAAGTCAGAACCAGAATTGTTGCAATAGTGTACTATTTCTTTCAGCATTTTACTGTATATCAGAGTATAACCGTACTCTTATTAATGTTAAAATCCAAAATTTCATTTAGTCCATTGAGAACTAAATTTGGGAGTGCAAAGATGTCATTTTTTAATCGTTTATCAAAAAAAATAGTATCACCTCCTGTAAAAATAATTTTCATCCTGCCAAAATTGTTCTCATAACGCTTAATAATTCCCTCAACCTCAGCAAGAATCCCATTCAAAACACCAGATCTGATGCTTTCTGTTGTAGAATTTCCTATGAGATTGAAATCCTCAGCACGATTCACTAACGGCAGATTTTCCGTAAAAGTATTTAGCGCTTTGAACCTGGCATCAATTCCGGGAGAAATGCCCCCACCAAAATAATTTTCCCCCTTATCGACGAAATCATAAGTTATGCAAGTTCCTGCATCAATAACAAGAATATCCTTTCCAGGGAATAATGCGGTTGCCCCGCAAACACCTGCAATCCTGTCGTTACCCAAGGTTTCGGGTGTTTTATAACCGATTATTATGGGTAGATCTATTTTTGATGACAATTCTATAAAGTAGTAATTTTCGTTGAGAAAGTTTCTTATATCCTTGTCGTACTCTTTAACGGATGAAACAATAGAGTACCGGACATTCATGTTTTTTCTTTCAAATCCTGATAACAATAGTTTCAACTTATAAAGACTCAAAGTCTCAAAGGTATGTAATTCTATAAGTTCGCTTCCCTTAAACAGAGCGACTTTGGTTAGCGTATTCCCTACATCAATTCCCAACTTCATTATATGCCGGTTGTCATCAATAATAAAACTTTGCAAAAGTAATAACCTGAGTTCAATATAGCAAATATAAAAATATTTTAAAAAAGTGTAGGTAATATAAAAATGTTATTTATTTTTGCAGCCCTGAAAATTTAACAGGACGATTTTTGAAATAATGATGGTACCATAGCTCAGATGGTAGAGCACAGGACTGAAAATCCTGGTGTCCCTGGTTCGATTCCAGGTGGTACCACTTTTAATCAGTAAGTTATGAAGGTCTAAACTTCAAATATTTCATAATTAACTGATTATCTAAAGTGCAATAGAATAATTGAAGTTCTCTTTTTCATTGTTTTTGGCAAAATGTTTACTAATTGGTTACTAATTATTAAATTATGTCAGAAACATTCCCATCATTCAAAGTAGTACAAAAAGACTACACCTGTATAAATGGCACCCGGTGTATTTTTATCAGATTAACCATTAACAGGAAAAGTAAGTACTTTTCTTTAAACCTGTATGTCGATCCCGATAATTTTAGACCCGGGGCCGTAACCCGATCATATCCCGATTATAAAAATGAAAACACCCTGATAGATCACTATACTATCAAAGCTAAGACAATATTGTTTAATTGTCGTATTGAGGATAGATTTTTGACCTTTGGGAACTTTCAAAGGGATTTTAATAATGGCAGCTATGGAAGTAAATCATTTTTGGATTTTTATGAGAGCCAAATAGAGCTGTTAAAAGATAAATTAGAGCTTAACACTATTAGAGCGTACAGATATTAAAACAACAAAGATCTATACTAAATATGAGCTGGACTATTTGTCGATGGAAATGCGAAAGTGGAACTAACTTAAAATAATTATTAAATAGTAACTTTAATGGACATTGCGAATACTTATTTTAATCTCTAATTTTGAGCAAGTTATTAAAATAAATCTGCTAATAACGAGCTTTAAGTATTATTGATTGTTAATAACTTGTTAATAAGTGTTATTTTCTTATCAAATAAGATTGTTCAGATTTTCAGGTGGTTATGTTGTGTTTGTATTACAATGTATTACAATTGTCAAATAAAATTAAGCCCAAATAGGAATATATTTAGCAAACTTCCTTGAGCTACTTTCAGGATCATCAAGTTTTATTAATTCTTTCTTAAATGTTGCGTCTATTATTCTTGAAACAGTAGCAGAGTTTCGTGCATCAATTTTAAATCTCTCTCGTAGTGATTGATTTGTCATTTTTTGACTAGATATATACTTCAATACACAATGTTGATAGCAAGCCCTGATTTTATCATTTTTACTCATCTCTTTAAAATTCTTATGAGCATATAATATAACTTTTGTGTGCTTTTCCATAACCAAAAAATCAGGTGCTGGAAGTTTATTTTTTTCAACTGCATCAATAACTTTATCAATACCGACTCCCCTTTCCTCACAAATTCTAATTCTTCTCATAAAAGAAGCTAGCTTCTCATTTCTAGATTGATATTCATCAATAAATCGTAATGTGGTAATTATGGGTATCCCTGGATTTGTGATTTCAATTCTATCTATAAAGATCTCAATATGTATTCCTGTACCCTGTTCTGAAAAATCTTGATGAATAATCGCATTAGCAACCAGCTCTCTAATAGCAATTTTTGGATATGGCTGAGTAGTTACACGAAAAGCATCTTTTATGCTTTCACTTGTAGGTAAATTGTCATTAATATATTCAATTAACCCGGCAAATCCAACCGCATATCCTTTAATACCAGGTTTATCTTTAAGAGCTTTTAATTTATTGTTACCCTCATATACGATAACTCTAATTGATTTTCGAGAAAGATTTTCAAACTTATTGATATCCTTAGCAAATAAAATTGCACCAAGATTGGTAATATGGTATTTATTATTACTAAACTGGATAAATTTTTCACTTATAAATTTATCCAGAATTAATTGTCTAGTTGATGGAAATGGAAGATCCATTAAATCAAAATATGCTTGTCCATCCAATAATGCTGTAACATCTTCGGCTAATAGATTTGAATATGCAATTTCTTGTTCGAAATTATTTTTCGTTGCATAATCCCAGATTTTTCTTTCCTTTTCAGGATACTCGACCAATCTCTTAGTATAACTTCCAATCCTAACATAGGATATATTTATAAAGCGGGTTGGCTGGTTCTTAGCAGCAGGGATTTCAATAAGAACAATATTCTTATCAGCAAAGTCGAACTGATAAATCCTAAAGTCAATTTTCGGATTTATCATTTTAATTAGCCAGTGTTCTATTTCTTCACCTCCAACAGTCTCTTTTTTTAGATTAAATTTTGTTCCTACTACCTCATGAGTAAGATCTTTTATGCCAAATACTAAATAACCATTTCTTTGATCATGCAAAGAAGCACCATTTGATAAAGCTGAGATTCTTTTACCAATTTCAATGTGTGAATAATTATTAACCTTAAACTCTACCCATTGACTTTCGAATGGAACCTCTATTAACCTGTTTAATAATTTATGTAATTCAATATCTGACATAGTAAGGCACAAAGATATAAAAAATACAAAATTTCATACTAAATAAATATTAGATTTTCTTTCAAAGGAAATGGAGAGATGGTGTTTTAGCCCCCCAGAAAATCGGACAGGATTATAGTTGGAAATCTATAATTTTGTACGCTTATGACAAACAAAAGAATCTTTACAAAGGACGAAAAGCTTCAATTTTTAAAAATATTTTACTTTTTTTCCAAAAGTCATTTCATAATTTCTTAAATTTGAAAAGTTTTATAAATACCTTTGTTCGGTGATTTTTATATTGCAGGTGAATTTGTTAAAAGCATTTCAATAAAAATATATAATTATGAAAAAAGTTCTGATAATTTTAGTAATTGCCGCTTTTGCAGTTAGTTGCTGTAATGAGCCGAAGAAAAATGATGTAGCTGTTAATATTGATAAAGAGATGGAAAATGTTGCCCTTGTTCTCGAAAATTATGTTATTGCAAGTGAAGGGCAGGATATTGATCTGGTTAAGGAGATTTGGGCAGAGGAGCCTGATATAGCTATCTTCGGTACATCAAGTAACGAGCAACTTATTGGTTGGGAAGCGATTAGTAATACTATGCAAAGGCAGTTTAATGCCTCTCAGGAGACTTACATTTCTGTTAGAGATCAGAAAATCAATATTAATGAAACAGGGAATACTGCATGGTTCTCTGAAATAATGAATTATAATTATGTTTATCTTGGAGAGGCAAAAAAGTATGAAGGATTAAGATTTACCGGAGTTCTAACAAAAAAGAACGGAGAGTGGAGGATAGTTCAGAGTCATATGTCGATTCCTGAATAAGAGGTCTGATAACCTGAGGTCCTGATTTAGAAAGGTTCTATTTGAGATGTCTTAGGTAATCTTTTTGTGTCGAATTTAGGTTAATATCTGATTTTAATGCCTGTATTTATTTTGTTATCATATACATCCATAAATTCAAATTCTTGAACAGTTGATTTTCTTTGTCCTGCCATAATGACCGATTTGCCTTTTGCAGATTTTATATTCTCAGGTAAATTGTAAATAGTTCTTAATTCTATCATATTCATTAATTCTTCAGGCAGGTTGATATCCTGTTCCACAAGCTTTTTTTTCAGGTAAGGAGCTATATTGAATTTCTTAAGTTTGTGTTTGCCGATCTTAAGATATGATGGAGCGAAAAAGGTCTTTTTGCTTCCAGCTATCTCATACAGAGCCATATTCAGTTCTTTTGTGCTGTTGAAATCGAAACTTAGAGATGCATCCGTAATATTATTTCCGATATTGAATTTAACATTTTTGATGCTCTGATTGTTTTTGAATTTCATAGCAAACTCTTCAAAGCGCTCTGTCATTTCTTCCTTTAATGTATTTTGGTCGAACAATCCTGACAGGCTGGAAAGCATACTTGTTAAATGGTCAGTCTTAATACTGTATGATATAGTTCCTGACTGGTCCGAATTCACAGTAATCTCTTCAACTATTTCAATGCAACTTGTCAGGACAAGCAACGAAAAGAATAGAATTGGGACTAATTTTCTCATAAATAGAATATTGAAATGTGAATTAAAATAATGTAATCAACGCAAATATTTAATAAATATTACAACCTACCTGTACTTAAAGTAGTTAACCCGGTTGAAAACTTGTGAAAATATTTTTATACTGCAATGGCATGGATTTTGTTCTTTTGTGTCGAATAAGCACCGAATAAGTTCGGATAAAATTACAACCATGAGTAAAATTGAAAATATCGCAAATCAAAATGCCGAAAATTTTATCAAAAAGCACTTTGCAAAATTAAATCACAAGGACCGTATGGTTCGTGTTATGAAGTCAAGTGTTAAAGATACCATTAAACAGGCTTTAATAGCTTATGAATTAGAAAGAATAAAAGGGTAATAAAGTTTTTTCATTATTGCAAAAAAGCTTGCCAGAAGGCAAGCTTTTTTTTATTCTGCAAGTATCAATACTTTATTTTTTAACACCTCTATTACACCGCCCTTAATTTCAAAAAACTGCGGGTTCTTGTCATTATCCAGAACTTTCACCTTTCCTTCTTTAAGAATAGATATTAAGGGGGCGTGATTATTCATTATCTCGAATGATCCGTCCTTTCCGGGTAGCTGAACAAGATATACTTCTCCGGTAAAAATTGTTTTATCAGGGCTTATAATTTCAACGTTCATTATAGTGCTATATGCTTAATAATTATTTCTTATTTCTTTCCGGAAAGTATTTTCTTACCCTTCTCAATTGCTTCATCAATATTTCCTACCAGGTTAAAAGCAGCTTCAGGATATTCATCAACTTCCCCATCCATGATCATATTGAAACCTTTAATCGTATCTTCAATCTTTACGAGTGTTCCCTTAAGGCCTGTAAACTGTTCTGCAACATGGAACGGCTGCGAAAGAAAACGCTGAACTCTACGTGCTCTGTTTACTGCAAGTTTATCTTCTTCCGACAATTCATCCATACCCAGAATTGCAATAATGTCCTGTAGCTCTTTATAGTGCTGTAATAGCTCTTTAACTCTTTGCGCTGTATTATAATGCTCAGCACCAACAATATCAGGAGAAAGAATCCTTGAAGTAGAGTCAAGCGGGTCAACAGCAGGATAAATTCCTAATTCGGCAATTTTACGACTTAATACTGTAGTAGCATCAAGGTGCGAAAAAGTAGTTGCCGGAGCAGGGTCGGTAAGGTCATCAGCAGGTACATAAACTGCCTGAACTGATGTAATGGAGCCTCTTTTTGTGGATGTAATCCTTTCCTGCATAACGCCCATCTCTGTTGCAAGTGTAGGTTGATAACCTACAGCTGACGGCATACGTCCTAATAAAGCTGAAACTTCAGAGCCTGCCTGTGTAAAACGGAAGATATTATCCATAAAGAACAGGATATCACTCCCACCTGATTTCTCATCACCGTCACGGAAATACTCTGCAATCGTTAAACCGGTAAGTGCAACCCTTGCTCGTGCTCCGGGAGGCTCATTCATCTGACCGAATGATAATGTTGCCTGTGATTGTTGCAACTCTTTGCGGTCAACTTTCGACAAGTCCCATCCGCCTGATTCCATATCTTTTGTAAAATCATCACCATATTTTATAACTCCCGACTCAATCATCTCACGGAGCAAGTCATTACCCTCTCTTGTTCGTTCACCAACACCTGCAAAAACCGACATTCCGGAGTAATTCTTTGCAATGTTGTTGATAAGTTCCATAATGATAACCGTTTTTCCAACACCTGCACCACCAAACAGACCAACTTTTCCACCTTTTGAATAAGGCTCAATGAGATCGATAACTTTAATACCTGTATATAGGATTTCTACCGATGTTGACAGTTCATCATATTTCGGTGGATCGCGGTGAATAACATAGGATTTACCTGTATCAACAGGCCCGAGACCATCAATGGTATCACCAACAACATTAAACAGGCGGCCTTTAATTTCGTCACCTACCGGAATAGCTATTGGTGCTCCTGTCCCGATTACCTCCATACCTCTACTTAAACCGTCGGTAGAGTCCATGGCAATTGTTCGTACAGTATTTTCACCAATATCCTGCTGTGTTTCAAGCACCAACTTTGATCCGTCATCTCTGGTTACTACCAGCGCATCAAGAAGATTAGGAAGGTCTTCTTCCTTTTCAAATGTAACATCTAAAACTGCCCCAATTATCTGAGATATAGTTCCTTTACTTTTGGTTTCCATAGTGATTTCTTAAATTTGAGTGCAAAGATAAAATATTTTTTTATTTCTTAAAGAATTTTCTTTGGAACAGAATCAAGGAGATAACTCCAACTGTGATTGCGGAATCTGCGATATTAAAAACCGGTCTGAAAAAAATGAAATGCGACCCTCCCCAAACGGGAATCCACGAAGGATAAATACCTTTTATTAATGGGAAATAGAGCATGTCAACAACCTTTCCGTGTAAAAATGTGCCATATCCTCCATCAGATGGGAAAAGTGACGCAACTTCGTGAAACCTGCTTTCGTTAAATGCCATACCATAAAATGCACTATCAATAATATTGCCCAATGCTCCTGCAAAAATGAGTGAGATACAGAAGATAAGTCCTGTTTTTGCGCCTTGCTTAATTAAATGGATAAGATACCATCCGATGCCAGCAACAGCAATAATTCTGAAAATGCTCAAAATAAGTTTTCCGAATGAACCTCCAAACCTCATTCCGAAAGCCATTCCTTCGTTTTCGGTAAAATGCAGAATAAACCAGTTTCCTATTACCGGAATTTCTTCTCCAAGGGTTAAATGAGTTTTAATCCAGATTTTTGAAACCTGATCAACTATTAAAACCAGAAAAATAATAAAGGCTGCTTTTTTCAAAATCGAAATTTCAAAGTAGGGATGATAACAGGTTATTTTTTTCTTGGTTGATTTAATTTTGCATCAATACTTAAAGTAGCATGAGGTACACTTTTCAACCTTTCTTTTGAAATAAGCTTGCCTGTTACCCTGCAAACGCCGTATGTTTTATTTTCGATACGTATAAGTGCATTTTCGAGCGAGTTGATAAACTTTTGCTGTCGTGCCGCAAGCCTGCTGTTTTCCTCTTTTGATAATACCTGGTATCCTTCTTCCAAAACTTTAAATGTAGGGGATGTATCAAATGTGTCGTGCTCATTGGCATTAGTATAAGCATCGGTAAGCATTTTAAAGTCTTCTCTGGCATTAACCAGTTTCTCTAAAATAATTTGGCGAAATTCGTCCAATTCCAGATCCGAATAGCGAGTCTTCTTAGTTTCTACATTAATCTCTTCATTTGCCATATCCATAAATTTTTAATTATCAAGCTTATTTGTACGATAAATCAACCTAAATGTTTTGTAACAATAATATGCGTTTTTAGTTCATCAGATAACTCAATTATCTGTTTTTCATTCTCATCAAGATTCTCAACCAACTCTAAAGAATCGGCCAAAGTTTCTGAGCAAATATACGAAAGATTTCTTTTAACTGCCGGAATTAATCCATTGTTTTTTTCAATTTTTACATTTATTTTATCAGTAACTTCAAATTGCTTGTCTTTCCTGATATTCTGTATCCTGTTTACAAGCTCGCGGGCTATACCTTCCTCTTTCAACTCATCAGTAATTGTAATGTCAAGGGCAACTGTCAGAGCTCCCATATTACTTATCAACCATCCGGGTATGTCCTGTGTTAGTATTTCAACATCTGTTAACTCAATGACAATTTCCTGATCGTTGATATGGAGAATATCTTTGCCTTCACTTTCAAATTGTTTGATCCTTTCATTATCGAACTGAACCAGTTCTGATGAAATTGCTTTCATCAGCTTTCCATATTTTGGACCAAGGGTTTTAAAGTTGGGTTTAATTTTTTTAACCAAAATACTGTCATCAGTCATAAACTCCAGCTCTTTAACATTCACTTCCGAAAGAATAAGTCGCTTCATTGATTCAAGCTGCTTTTTGAACATATCATCTTTGACGGGAACCATGATCTTTGCAAGTGGCTGCCTAACTCTGATATTTGTCTTCTTCCTTAACGACAGAACCATTGATGATATTTTCTGTGCAAGCTCCATTCTCTCCTCAAGGTCGGTATTAATATATGTTTCATTTGCTTCCGGGAAGTCTGTCAGGTGAACCGAATCAGCTTCATTTTTCCCAGTAGCAGTGTTAAGGTCAATAAATAGTCTCTCTGAAAAGAAGGGTGCAATTGGAGATGACAACTGTGCAATAGTTTCAAGACATTTATAAAGTGTTTGATATGCCGATATCTTATCCTCTGTATATTCACCCTTCCAGAATCTTCGTCTGCTAAGGCGGACATACCAGTTGCTGAGATGCAGATCAAGAAAATCGGCAATTGCACGTCCTGCTTTTGTAGGCTCATATTCGTTATAAAATGTATCTACCTTTTTAATAAGCGAATTTAATTCTGAGATGATCCACCTGTCAAGTTCCGGACGCTCCTCAACGGGAATTTCATCCTGCGAAAAGTTGAACCCGTCGATATTGGCATAAAGTGCAAAAAATGCGTATGTATTATATAATGTACCAAAAAATTTTCTCCTTACTTCCTCAATGCCGTTGCTGTCGAATTTAAGATTATCCCAGGGCTGAGCATTGGTTATCATATACCAGCGCGTTGCATCGGGGCCATATTTTTGAATTGTCTCAAATGGGTCAACAGCATTTCCCAGCCGTTTCGACATCTTGTTTCCTTTTGAATCAAGTACAAGGCCGTTAGACACACAAGTTTTATAAGCAACTGAATCAAACACCATTGTTGCTATTGCATGAAGTGTAAAAAACCATCCTCTTGTCTGGTCAACACCTTCGGCAATGAAGTCGGCAGGGAAGAACTCATTCAGTTTGTCCTTTTTCTCAAAAGGATAATGGAACTGAGCATAAGGCATTGAGCCTGAGTCGAACCAGACATCAATCAATGCCGGTTCGCGATACATTATTTTTCCTGATGGAGAGACAAGTACAATATCGTCAACATAAGGTTTATGAAAATCGAATGTTTCGTAGTTCTCTTTTGTGTTATCTCCCGGGACAAAGTCTTCCAGGGGATTTGACTTCATAAACCCTGCCTCAACAGATTTTTTAATTTCAGCTTTCAACTCTTCGGCAGAGCCAATGCAGGATTGTTCCTCCGAATCTTCTGTCATCCAGACCGGTAGTGGAACTCCCCAGAATCTCGATCTTGATAGATTCCAGTCAACCAGATTTTCGAGCCAGTTACCGAATCTGCCTGTTCCGGTTGCTTTAGGTTTCCAGTTAATAGAGTTGTTCAGCTCTATCATCCGCTCTTTGTATTCTGTGGTTTTTATGAACCATGAATCCAGTGGATAATAGAGGATTGGTTTATCAGTTCTCCAGCAGTGAGGGTAGGAGTGAACATATTTTTCAGTCTTAAATGCTCTATTCTCTTTTTTGAGTTTTACAATAATATCTATATCAACAGAATCATTGTTATTCGAATCAAAGTTCGGGTCATATTCCGATTTGACATATCTACCTGCAAATTCACCCATTTCATCCACAAACTTACCCTGCTTGTTGACCATTGTAAGTGAGCCTATCCCGTTCTCTTTTCCAACCTTGTAGTCGTCGGCACCAAAGCTGGGGGCAATATGTACTATTCCGGTTCCGTCATCGGTTGTGACAAAGTCTCCGGTAACAACCCTGAATGCATCACCGTCTTCAGGTTGCGCATAGGGTAAAAGCTGCTCGTATCTTATTCCAATAAGCTCTTTGCCTTTAAACTCTCCGGCAACTTCAAAAGGGATTTTTTTCTGCCCCGGCTCATAGTCGTCAAGTTTGAGATCAGCATTTGCTTCGGGGAAATATTTATTCTTTAGGTCTTTACCTAATATAACAGTAACTGGTTTGTGTGTGTAAGGATTAAATGTCTTTACTTTTATATAGTCAATTTTTGCTCCGACAGCAAGAGCAGTATTTGATGGCAGAGTCCATGGCGTTGTTGTCCAGGCAAGAAAAAAGATATCTCCACTGATATTGTCAAACAGGAATTCTGCACTGTCATCTCTACCAACTTTGAACTGGGCTACAACGGTATTATCCTTAACATCTTTGTAACAGCCAGGTAGATTCAGTTCGTGAGAGCTGAGCCCTGTACCTGCTGCCGGTGAATATGGCTGAATTGTATGGCCTTTGTAAATCAAGCCTTTGTCATAAAGCTTTTTCAGTAACCACCAAACTGTTTCAATATATTTATTATCGAAGGTAAGATAAGGATCATCAAGATCGACCCAGTATCCCATTTTGACTGTAAGTTCATCCCACAGGTCTTTATATTTCATCACCTCCGTGCGGCAGGCTTTGTTATAATCTTCAACAGAAATTTTCTTTCCAATATCCTCTTTTGTAATTCCGAGTGATTTTTCAACACCAATTTCTACCGGAAGTCCGTGTGTATCCCATCCTGCTTTTCGTTCAACAAGAAAACCCTTCATTGTTTTATACCGGCAGAAGATATCTTTGATTGACCGTGCCATTACGTGATGGATGCCGGGAGTGCCGTTTGCTGACGGTGGCCCTTCATAAAAAACGAAGGGTTCGTGTCCTTTCCTGATCTCAACACTTT
>JAUVIX010000245.1 GCA_030592565.1 Chlorobiota bacterium | reverse complement strand
ATCTGCTATTGGAGTGATATGTTTATCATACAATCGAAGAAAGTATTCATAATTCTCTTCCTCGCGAAATAAATCCTCACCATTAATCCCGCAATTGTAAATGTGGTAATAGTTATCTTGTTCTAATGGTATAATATTTTGCATGTCTTCTTTTTTGTTATCATTGATCATGCATTTTATCACCCCTTTGTGATATTATGCAAAAGCAATGGTATTACTCTTATATTCTGATACTTACTGTCTGTGCTGTATTAAATAAATTATGTTCATTATATTTTACGTAACCCAATTGATTAGTCAATAGTTGAGTTTTTCCAATTTTAAAGTCGGATGAATTATTGTGGGTGTGCCCATAAACCCAGTAATCCGGCCCCTTTGTATCAATCAAATCAAATAACTCTACAGCAAAAGCATCATTCAAAATATCCCCTTTGTATCTTTCGGGGTAGTTAAGCAAAGTAGGAACATGATGGGTAGCCACCACTGTTTTGCCAAATTTCTCCTTGTCCAGCTCCTGTTTTATAAAATTAAGGCTTTCATTATGCAACTGGTTATATCTTTCAGCAGAAAAACGATGTCCATCATACTTTATAACATGAAAATCGCTCATTCCCCTTTCAATTTGCCATTGATAAGTTGGTCGTATTTTTGACCACAAGGTAGAAAAAATAAACTTTACATTTTCGTATAAAAGGCTGGTGTTATTAACCAGAAAAACATTGCTTCTTATTTTTTCATTGAGGGTTCCATATTTATCCGTTATGTCAAACCGGTAATATTCATGGTTTCCTGGTATCCAATAAGTGTATTTAAAATTATCGGAAATGATATTAAAAAAATCCTGGTGTTTGTCCATAACTGCAAATGGTACAATATCACCAGCCAGCAACAATACATCTCCCACAGGTTTTATAGGGTTCCTTGAAAGAAAATCCTTGTTTTCAGGAAATTCCAGATGAAGGTCTGATGCATATTGTAAAATCATATTAAGCTCCCAATTCGTTTAAATATTTATCCATCTCTTCCTGTACGGTCTTCAGTTCAACTTCCAGAGTTTCAATTTCTTTCTGCACAGCAGCAATATCAACTTCTGGTTCTTCTTCAAAAGTGTCAACATAACGTGGGATATTCAAGTTAAAATCGTTTTCTTGAATTTCATCAAAAGTTGCTACATAGCTAAACTTGTCTTCTACAATTCCGGCTTTTAGTTCACCTTTGTTGAATTTGCGATAGGTTTTAACAATATGGTCAATGTCGCTTTCACGGAGTCTGTTTTGGTTTTTAGCCGGTTCAAAACGTTGACTTGAGTCAATAAACAATACATCTGTGTTCTCGACTTCGCTCGAACTGACCTTTCCTTTATTGAATATCATAATTGCAGCCGGAATACCGGTTCCGTAAAAGAGGTTGGCCGGCAACCCGATAACAGCTTCAAGCATATTACCCTCAATGGTTTTTTGCCTGATTTTTCCTTCACTTGCACCACGGAATAAAACTCCGTGAGGTACAACAACGCCTACTTTCCCTTTACCTTCGTAGGCAGTCTCAATCATGTGGCTGATAAATGCCCAGTCGCCTTTGCTTTTAGGTGGCACACCTCGCCAAAAGCGGTTGTACTTATCTGTTTCAGGGTCGTAGGAAATGGTTGTTTTTTCTCCGTCTTTATCCTCTACCTTTCCCCACTTGGCAAGAGAAAACGGAGGATTTGCCACAACAGTGTCAAATTTCATCAGGGCATCACCTTCTTTTAATTTCGGGTTGCGGATGGTGTCACCCCAACGAATGGTTGCATTGTCAAATCCATGCAGGAACATATTCATTACCGCAAGTGCCCAGGTGCTTCCGTTAGCTTCCTGCCCGTAAAGCGAGAAATTGTCAGAACCTACCTCTTCACCAGCTTTAATTAGTAACGAAGCAGAACCGCATGTAGGGTCACAGATACGTGAACCGGGTTTTGATTTGGTCAATTTTGCAATTAAGGTTGAAACCTCTTTGGGTGTGAAAAATTCGCCTGCTTTTTTTCCGGCATCACTGGCAAAGTTTTCTATAAGAAACATATATGCACCACCAATTATATCAGTGCCATCCAAATGGGAAGGGCGTAAATCCAGTTCATTTTTATTAAAGTCTAACAGTAGGTTTTTCAAACGGGTATTTTTGTCTTTTACCTCACCTAATTTACTACTGTTAAAATCAATGTTTTGAAAAATACCAGCACCATCTTCACTGTAAAGTTTTTCGCGATTAGCATCCTCTAAATCTGTTAAGGCAATATTAATAAGTTCTCCAATATTTGCTTCATTTCGATTTTCAAATAAATAATTGAAATGGCTGTGTTCAGGTACCACAAATCGTTCGTGTTGCATGGCACGTTTCGCGCGTTCGTGTTCACCGTTATATTTTTTCAAATAAGCTTCGTATTTATCATCATGCACATCGCTCAGGTATTTTATAAAGAGCATGGTCAATACATAATCTTTATAAACACTTGGGTCAATACTTCCACGAAATGTATCACATGCTTTCCAAACAGCATTATTTATATCTTTTTGTTTTATTTTTTTTACCATATCATTTATTTTATTGCATTCATTATTTGTTGTTGGATTATTTTTTTCCGAAGCACATCTTTTTTTTCTGCCAATTTCTTTTCTCTACTTCTTAGATGTTGTATTTTTAAAATCAGTTTCTGTTTATGAATGGAAGGAATAGAAATCTCCAAGTCACTTATTGTAGTTTTAGAGATTGAGGCAATTGCTGTTCCTTTTGCTTTTCCTTTTAAAAAACTCATTACTTCTAGTTGATTTAGAAACCATTCGAAGTATTCTGGTAGTACATTTTTATCATGCAGCCTAATTACAAAAAAAGAGGTGGAAGCTACAGATGGATATTCTAAGACATTAAAACATGCAGCAAAGTTTCTGTTACCCTTAGCAGCAAACAAAATATCTCCCTGCTTTAATATGTGCTTCTCTGCTACACCATTCATGCTAATGCTCGGGTGAATAAAGGAATTCACTGTCAGGCTTTTATTAAAATGTTTAGTTTGAAGATACAATGCTCCTGCCTTTGAAACAGGCTTTGCAAATAGGCCTGTTTGGATAGTTGCAATAAATTTTACTTTTTGTTTCAAAATATATATCTAAGTATAACGGCTACAAAAATAGACAAAATATCATTTAATCCAAGAAAAAAAATATTTATTTAAGTATGGTTTCTACAAATTACAAAAAATACTTATAGTAGTTGTAAGCTTACTTTTTATCCTGGTTGTTTTTTTGAAATTAGATTTATTTTTTTTCTTCATCAAGCTCCTCCTCACTAAAGATCAGAGCCTGGTAAGTGTATATTTCAGCATCTTTCCATCCGTCCCAGCCAATACCTGCTTTATCTCTGGCACAGTGGCCCAGGAATTCTTCAAGATTCCAGCCTGTATCAGTTGCAACCTGGGGAAGAAAGGTTCCGGCACGAAAACCTTTCTTAATGTATATACCGTCCCTTCCCAACTTTATCTCATCAATGGAGTTGATTTTCTTTCTTGGTGTCAAAACTGAAATTTCAATTTCAATAGCATTAAGCTCTTTTTTATCAACAGGCTTAAATCGAGGATCTTGGGTAGCAGAGGCAACAGCCATCTCCTGAACTATCTCATATAAAGGTTTATCAGCTTCAAAGTGGCCGATGCACCCTCGCAGTTTTTTATTTTTATGCAGTGTAACGAAAGCGCCGGCATTAACCTTCAACCGATTAGACAACATAGTAGTATCCACATGGGGAACAGTTCCGTCCTTAACATATTGCACCACAGTATTTCTAGCTATTGAAAGCAATTCCATTTTATCCTTTTGATCAAGAAAAAAGTCCATTTTATCTAATTTTTTAGTTGTTTTTTTCAGCACAATTGAATTGTATCCCACAACTCTGCTTTTATCTCCAAACTCAACATCTCCCGAGTTTTTATATTCCAATAATTGATACTCAATATCACTCCTGTTTTCAGTCATATGCAAGAGAGTTAGAATGGATGTCCAGCCGCAGGCTCTTGTTGCAAGCTCAGGAACACCTGAGTTGTCAGGGTTTTGAATCTCATTTAAAAAGGTTTGAGGATTATTTAAAACAATGGATTTTGCAGTCTTCTCATCAAGTTCGACGGCATCAACATAAGAGGGATAGTGTGAAAAATCGGAGCTTATTATAAATAAATTATTTTCATTCAAATATGGTGTGAGTACATCAGCAATCTTTTTACAATCACCAGCAGTCTGAGTACCAATAACAATTGGAACTATCCTGAAAGAGGCTTTCATCGTGTATTGTAACAGCGGCAACTGAACCTCGATACTATGCTCTCCGATATGGGCCTTGGGGACATAGGAAAACATCTTGCTTCCATCAATAAGTTTTTGAGCAAGCTCAATATTCACTCTCACTTCACCCAACGGAGTTTCATAGTTACCGATACTGTATATTGATGCGCCTTTAAAGTAAGCTCTGTGACTTGATGCAATGATAAAAATATTCTCATACTTCTTGTCCGGATCAACCTGGTTAAAACTCGTTGCAGCCACCTCTCCCGAATATACATACCCTGCATGCGGACTGATAATAGCAAGCACACCATCCTGTTTATAAGATAATGCTTTTCCGAACAATCCCTGAATCACATTTCTCAATTCAGTAGAATCAGCAGGATAAAACTGTCCTGCAACAGCAGGCTGCCTGTTGAATAATTGCTGCTGAGAGTTATTTTCCTTATTTTTATCCTGTGCAGAACAATTTGTAAAAAAAGTCATCAGGATAAATAAGCCAGTATAAGATAGTTTTCCGTAAGCCATTTTTATTTAATTTCGTAAAATTTCTAATCAAAAACGACATAACAAATTTAGCAAATGTTTTTGAATGAGAAACATATTTATCGATTTTCTGCAATTTCTCTCGGTTTTACATCAGTAATAACCCAGATAATTCTGATCCGCGAGTTTCTATCTGCATTTAGCAGCAACGAACTTGTCATTGGAATACTGTTTTCAAACTGGATGTTACTAACCGGATTAGGAGCATACCTCGGGAAATTCAATTCACAAAATAAAAAAATATTACCTGGAATTCTCCAGTTTTTAATGGGGATACTTCCTATAGTTACAGTTTTTTCATTGTCATTTTTCAGAAACATTATTTTCACTCCGGGAAGAATGCTCAGTCCCTTTGAAATTTATTATAGTTCTTTGATTATTCTTACACCCTTCTCTGTTTTCTCTGGATTTCTGTTTACCTGGCTCTCAAAAAGGGTATCCGAATTACTTAAAAAAAATCTAATAAGCGAAATATATTCTTTTGAGGCTATTGGAAGCATCGCAGGCGGGTTGCTGTTTAACTTTGTGTTTCTGTTTATTTTCAGCACATTCGACAGCCTTAAAATAATCTTTGTAATCAATTTTATTCTTGCTGTTCTTTTTCTTTTTGTTCTTAACAAAAAAACGGCTGCAGCTATAACAGCGCTGACAGGGTTAATAATTGTTGTGCTGATTATTCCTGAAAATATTGACAAAAAAGCATTGAGCTACCTGTATCCCAATCAGGAAATTATTGATTACAAGGAGACACCTTTTGGGAAATTAACAGTTACGAAAGTGGCTGATCAATTGAATTTTTATGAAAACGGAACAACACTTTTTTCAACTGACAATACCATAGAAAATGAAGAAAACATTCATTATGCGATGGTTCAACACTCAAATCCGGAAAACATTTTGCTGGTTTCAGGTGGAATTTCAGGAACAATAAAGGAGATTTTAAAATACAACATAAACTCATTGGATTATGTCGAAATAAACCCCTGGATAATAAAAGAAGGTGAGAAATTTACAGATAATATTATAAAAAACAAAAAGGTCAGAATAATAAACAAAGACGCAAGATTATTTCTCAAAAATACTAACAAAAAATATGATGTAGCAATAATAAATCTTCCTGCACCCTCGAATATTGAGATCAACAGATATTATACTTATGAATTTTTCGAGGAGATGAAAAAGAGACTGACTAACAATGGGGTTCTTTCCATCAACCTCCCTCCCACTGCCAATTATGCTGGAGCTGAATCCGTT
>JAUVIX010000154.1 GCA_030592565.1 Chlorobiota bacterium | reverse complement strand
GGTAAACAGTAAAGCCCTACAAACGATTAAACTGCTCAAAATTTAACAAAATTTGTAAGACTATGAAACATTTTGCAAAGATAACAACCTTATTAACATAAAGATATGAAAACATTAAAACTTACTTCAATTATTCTTTTCTCTTTTTTGTTGCTTTCATTGAAAATAGGGGATATTAAAAATGAATATAAAGTTCCATTTGTTAATTCTGTTACTTCTAATGATTTAGATTTTGACGGTGATATTGACCTTATTTTTGGTCATAACTACAATTTTATAACAGAATGGGGAGGCATATCTTTTTTAGATAACCTTGGATATGGATATTATTATTTATTAGATTCAGTATTTCTTTATGGAGGCCAAACAGTTATTTATTCAGCAAATATTATTGGTGATGAATATCCTGAAATAGTTGGACAATATTATGACGGGCAACAAAGTAATGCTGCAATTATTGAAATAAACAATGGGAATTATGATATTTCATATTATCCAATGTGCGAAAACCTAACACATTTTAACATTGGCGATATTTCTGGGAACAACAGTATTGACTTTGCTTTCATTTCCAATAACGACTACCTGTGGGGAATAATCTACAACGACGGCACAGGCAACTTTTCTGAACCCGAATATTACGACCTGGATTATCCGCCCCTTAATATTGCCTGTGCTGATTTTAATGATGATGGTAGAGACGATGTGGTTATTGCCGATTATATAATTGAAGTTTACTTTAGTACTGAAAACGGTTTTGAACAACAATTACTTGGCTATGCAATCCCCTGGTCAAGCGGTTATAAGATTCTTCCATCCGATTTTGACAATGATGGAGATATAGATGTTATTGTAACTGCCACATCCAATAGCAACCATAGTAATGTTTATATGTTCGAAAACCTCGGCAACAACCAGTTTTACGAACATCCCTAT
This sequence comes from Chlorobiota bacterium, assembly GCA_030592565.1. Classification (GTDB taxonomy): domain Bacteria; phylum Bacteroidota; class Bacteroidia; order Bacteroidales; family JAADJA01; genus JAADJA01. The sequence continues at coordinate 7,298 of JAUVIX010000154.1, read as the reverse complement.
TTTGAGTTTACCCCCTTTTGCTCTTATGCTCAAATTTCCGATTTTAATAATGATTCATTGCCTGATATTATCTTCATTGATTGGGACCATTCAGAATTGATAATATATTACAACATTGGAGGTTTTCAACTGGAATATGATCAAAATATAGATGTTGATAATCTTGGTTACCAATTGGGAAGTCTTGACTGCAATGATTTTGACGGAAACGGATTTAATGATATTGTTACAATTATCAGTACCCAAATGACACTGCCCTATAATGTAATCATTCTTTTTAATGACGGTGAGGGAAATTTTTTGCCCGACCCGATTACCAATAGCACTGAAATAAGTGAAAATATTACCAATATCAAAACTTACCCAAACCCATTTAATGATAAAGTAAATTTCGATTTCTCAAATATACAATGCTCTGAAATAAATCTTTCTATCTATAATGTACAAGGATCGAAAGTTTTTGATTTAACCACAAAATGTCAGAAAGGATGTAATAACTTATTAAGCTGGAATGCTTGTGATTTTAATAATAACCAGGTTGAACCGGGAACCTATATTGCTTTTGTACAGATAGACGAAAATTTTTATAAATTAATTAAATTAATTAAAAATTAAAATTTGTAAGACTATGAAACGTTTAAATTTTTTATCGGTTTTGTTTGTTGCTCTTTTTTTGACAACAACAATTTTTGCTCAATTTACACGTCAACAGGCAATTGACTTAATTCTTAATGATGTCCTTTCGGATGATATGGACAACATTGATGTGTATGCTTCCTTTAACAGCTTTTCGGATGATGCTGCATTAATTGATAATGATAATGCAACTAATCCTTATGCTGGTTCCTGGGTGTTTTATGTAAATGATTCACCCTTTGCTGCATGGTATCACCAATGCCGTTATATTTTCGTGAATGCTTCAAATGGAGATTATTCAACAGTTGGTAAAGAAATTTATCCAAAGTTTTTATTAACTGACTACGAAGAAATATCTTCTGCTGTCCGTCCGGATCTTATTGCAATGGATGGAACTCCTTTTGTTCCTGACCCTCAAAAAGTGGAAAGTAATTATAATTATGCTTTGATTATATGTGCGATGGACAACATGCGTAATATTTCAAATGTATCTTTAATATTTAACGTATTGATACAGAACTATAATTACAAAAAAGAGAATATTATAGTTTTGTATAATTATGATGGACATAACTATTCAAATAGATGGTATGATGATTTGGATGGGCCATTAGAACCATCATACGACATAGACGGCGAAGCCACCTGGGAAAACATCCAAACCACCATTACCAATTTATCAACCGATCTTGAACACAGTGACCAATTAGCTATTTTCTTTACCGGTGTACCTGTACAAATTGCGGGGGCTACAGTAAATATGGGCTTTCCTGTTGATGCTAACATTATTGAACTATACCCGGCTTATGATCTTTCACAAGCTATTGATAACATTAATTGCGGGCAAATGATTTTAAACTTTGATGTGAATTCTGCATCCGAAGTTTCATCATTATTTGAAGCAACAGGGAGCTCCGGGGATATCTGTAAAAACCGCTACCTTACCGGTTCAACATCTACCTATGAAAATAACTATGCCGAAATGTATTTTAGCGGTGGCAACTACAGCGAACAACTATTTTACTGGGCAAGTGCCGCAAGGGGTTTTCTACCTGATGTAAATGCACCCTAGCAAACCATAACACCTGCTATAGGTTTCGAAAACGAAGGAGGTTTTCCATATGAAGATTATATCCCCGGTCATCCCGGTGACTTTACACTTGATGCAAATGAGGATAGTTTCATACAAATGGACGAAGCTTTCAACTACGCATCAATGCTAAACACATGGACAGATGATGATTGTTTTATACCTTACACTTCTGGTATATTACCCATAAATCCTATAAAAACAGATCTAATTCCATTTGAGGAAGATTTATTAACACTTAATGGATGTGTAGGTTATGCTGAAATTCCGGTAGTTTTAACAGGTAGATTTGTTATCGCAGGTGAATTGTTTTTTGGGCCTGTTGGATTTGGGGAAAAATTTGAATTTTATGAAAAATCAGAAATATATCTTGTGGCTCCAGAAGCAAAGTTAACAATATTAGAAGAATCACAAGTTGATCTTGCTAAATATATGACCATAGCAGGGAGCAGTTTTGCTAATTATATAACAATTATAGGTGAATTGTCAACGAGTGGTGTCGGTATTGAATTTAAAGGAATTGACGGGGGACAGTGGAAAGGGCTTGTTTATGATGATGTATCACAATCACATTATAATGCAATTGACGATGCATCTTTTACCGATTGCTTAATTACGGGAAACACAATGTGGCTTTCTCTAAGTGATAATAGTTTTATCAATAGTGCAATAATTCTGTCTGCTTCCAATATTTCCATTATTCTTTGCACCTTTACAAATTCATACACGAATTTTACATATAATTTTTCTGGATTTGATTATATTACTATTTATCATACAAACTTTTACGGTCAAGGAAGTATAAATACAGCAGTTAGTATAAATGGTTTTCCAAATTTTAATATTCATGCATCAAATATTTATAACCATAATGCAGGAATAAAGATATATAACTCCGGAAATGGAGCTTCAAATAGTCAGTTTATCTATAATCAAATATATTATTGTACAGGTCCAGGTATTTCTATCTACAATTCAAAGGCAGATATAGATATGAATCATTGTTCCTATAACAACTATGGAATAAAGCTTTATGATCGTAGCAATATTAGTATCATCGGAAATGAAAAGGCTGAATATATTGGCGAAACTCAAACAATTACTGATAATTCCAGTTATGAATTATATGCTTCACATGCGAGTTTTCCACATACAATCCGTTGGAATGCAATCCGTGATGAAGACAATTCCGAGCCAATGGTTTATAATTCCGGAGAAGAAGGACCTTTTGATGTTAGAAATAACTACTGGGGTGTAAATTTTAATCCCGAAGAAGATTTCTATCCCTGGCTTGCTTACATTTATGATCCAGTATGGGAAATACCTATGTCCAATAATGATGAGGATGAAATTGAAGTTCTATTTACCTCTGGATTAGAACAAAAGGCAGATAGTAATTATGCTCAAGCTAAGACTGTATTTGAAGAGCTTATTTCTACTTATCCCGAATCTAAATACGCACAAGCTTCTTTAAAAGAACTTGTTGACATTGAAAAATATGCCGAAAATGATTATGTCAGTTTAAAATCTTATTTGAATTCTGATCCGAATATTCAAAACAATCCCGAGCTTGTAAAGCTTGCTGATTTTCTGGCAAACCGCTGTAACCTAAAATTGGAAAACTGGCCGAATGCTATCTCCTGGTTCGAGGATGTAATTCAAAACCCTGAATCTGTCGAAGACAGCATCTTTGCTATTATAGACCTTGGCTACACTTATTGGCTGATGGAAAACGGCGGAATGAAATCATCGAACTATGTTGGTGCAATGCCGCAGTATAAGTTTGCTACTGTCCAGGCTTTTGAGGAGAACAGAGATTACCTGCTTTCACTGCTTCCGGGCGAAGAAACTAAACTTTCGGAAACTACAAAAAACAACATCTCTGCACTTAAAGACGGCGAACTGCTTCAAAATATCCCAAACCCATTCGCAGGTGTTACAACAATTTATTACAAACTTGAGCACGAAGCTACTGTAACTGTGAATATTTTTAACTACACCGGCAAACTGATAAAAACTTACAACGATGGTCTCAAAACCGGTGGCGTTCACAACATTGTGTTTGATGGTTCATATCTGCCATCCGGTATGTACTTCTATACAATTAATATAAATGGAGTGAAAAGTGATAGCAAAAAAATGGTAATTAAATAATGAAACTTACAAACCTTTCAAGTAAAAAAAAGCAGATGCTTAAATAACTTGAAAGGTTTTTTCACTTCATATAAACTATATCTCAAAACTAATTAAGCATTCATTCCTGCCAACTTTTGGTTAGGGCGGAATTTAGTACTGTTCTCTTTCATTAGGGAAGTCCTGCGACTTAACATCATCAATGTAAGCAGTAACAGAGCCTTGAATCTCCTCATTGAGATTATGATAGCGGCGTAAAAATCTCGGGGAAAATTCTGTTGTAATCCCAAGCATATCGTGTAGCACCAAAACTTGTCCGTCAACACCACTGCCCGCACCTATTCCAATTGTCGGGATTTTGATCTCTTTTGTCACTTTAGCTGCAAGCTTGGCAGGAATTTTTTCAAGAACAATGGCAAAACATCCGGCACTTTCCAAAAGGCGAGCATCTTTAATAAGTTTGTCAGCCTCGTCCTTTTCGGTTGCTCTTACAACATAGGTTCCAAATTTATGAATTGACTGAGGCATAAGTCCAAGATGCCCCATAACAGGGATTCCGGCAGAAAGGATTCTTTTAACTGAGCCAATTACCTCTTCACCACCTTCAATTTTAATAGCATTAGCGCCGGACTCTTTCATTATCCTGATGGCAGAATGAAGTGCTTCAATTGAATTTCCCTGATAAGTCCCAAAAGGAAGATCAACGACTACCAGCGCCCGCTTCACAGCACGCATAACTGATGACCCATGGTAGATCATTTCGTCAAGGGTGATCGGAAGCGTTGTTGTATGGCCAGCCATAACATTCGAGGCTGAATCGCCCACGAGTATTATATCAATTCCTACAGCATCAAGAATACCTGCCATTGAAAAGTCATAGGCTGTCAGCATTGCAATCTTTTCGCCCTTAAGCTTCATCTCCTGAAGCACATGCGTCGTTATTTTTGTATATGATCGACGGGAGTCCATTTTAGCTTTCATAACAAAATGTTTTTGCAAAACTACAAAGAAAACATTTTACTACTACAAATTTAGTTTAGAAAAATAACGTATGGCATCGGATGAAAAGGAGGGATGGTGGAATGATGGAATGATGGAATAATGGAATAGTGGAATAATGAAAAAATACAATAGTTTTTATTAATGAGATAAGAAACAATGCAAATATTGATTTAAGAAAAATACCTATTTTTGTCGCCAAAGGATTTCATATTATTATTTCTGATAGAATCCTGATGATGCAACAAATATCAGTTTAGCTGTGTCATAGTTACAAATGCTATTATAAAAAGTGGAAAAATTGAAAAAAGCATATAACATAATCTTGTTGCTGGCAATAATTGTTACCATAATTTCCTGCAAAAAGGATTTTAAAACAACAAGTGACTATGAGGATATAACTATCGTATATGCATTACTTGACCAGCACGACAACAATATTTACATCAAAATTAATAAGGCTTTCCTCGGCGAAGGTGATGCTTTGATAATGGCGCAACAGCCCGATTCATCCAACTATCCGGAAAAACTGATTGTTAAGATTGATGAATATAATGGGAATAATAAAGTTCGTACTATTGAATTTGACACAACCACATTATATAATAAGGAGCAGGGTATTTTCTATTATCCCAATCAGCCGATTTATATGTCAAAACTTACTAATTGGCATGATATCATTTATTATATCCGGCCGGAAGGAGATACTATTTTTGACACAATCTGGTTAAATCAAGACCATAAATACAAGTTATCAATACTGTACCCTGACACAAGCAAAAAGATAACTTCGGAGACGTATCTGATTCACGATTTTACCATAACAAAACCTGGTTATAGCAAAATAATTAAGTTCACTAATGATCCGGATGCAACAACAACTATTCGTTGGAACAAACCTTCAAGCAATGGAGGCACAGACCTGTTATACAGATATGAATTATCTATGGTTTTAAATTACCAAGAACTTTCTCTTGATCAGGATACAATTCAAAGAAGTCTGACATATTTTTCTGTTACTCTTACTCCCAATGAGAACCTTGATGAAATATCCTATAATTTTCATGATCAAAATTTCTTCACCTCCTGCGAAAGCCGAATCCCTTATTCCGACCCCCAGCAAGAGGCAAATGTTATTGGTCGATATTCACAGTTCATCGAAATAATTGTTGCCGTAGCTAATGAAGATTACACCTTGTATCTTGAAGTTTATGAGCCATCCACCAGTATTGTTCAGGAAAAACCTGTATATACAAATATTGAAAATGGTATAGGTCTGTTTTCAAGCAGATATAAAAAAATAAAAATAAAAAAACTTCACGCTGAAACTATTGCAGAGATGAATGATTTAGGTCTAAAATTTGTTTATTAGACTAAAGCAACACGATTTATTGTAATACAAAGACAAGCGTGGAAGCTTGTCACATCAGACAGATGCGATAAGCCTCCATGCTTATCGTCAATTAACCGATACCACGCTTATCAATAACAAGACCGTTGCAATATATGTGAACAACTCATAACCAAACTCATTCTACTTCAATCTTCTTCGTTATCAAAATTTTTCAATCCTCATTATCATTAAGATAACTCCGGTTGAAAAATTTCTCTGGCCTCGAATATTTTTGTATAATAAGTATTGCAACGGTCTTATTACGCCATAAAGCACAAAAACTCTTTCTGCCTTTTTGTCATTTGTATTTATCCATCTCTCCTTTGGCACAATGATTGAGAATGCAGATGCTACAAAATAAAAACGGATAATTAAATAGAATTAAGAACATAATAAAAACAAAAATATGGGAAAAATATTTGGAATCGACTTAGGTACAACCAACTCTTGCGTTGCAGTAATGGAAGGTAACGAGCCTGTAGTTATCCCTAACAGTGAGGGGCACAGAACAACACCTTCTATTGTAGGATTTACTGACAATGGCGAAAGAAAAGTTGGAGATCCTGCCAAAAGGCAGGCAATCACAAATCCTGTTAATACGGTATATTCTATCAAACGCTTTATGGGCGAAACATTTGGCCAGGTAAGTAAAGAGATTAAAAGAGTAACTTATAAGGTTGTTAAAGGTGATAATAACACACCAAGAGTTGTTATTGGTGATCGTCAGTACTCACCCCAGGAAATATCTGCTATGGTTCTTCAAAAAATGAAGAAGACTGCTGAAGATTATCTTGGACAAGAAGTTAGCGAAGCTGTCATTACAGTTCCGGCTTACTTTAGCGACTCACAACGTCAGGCTACCAAAGAGGCGGGTGAAATTGCAGGATTGGATGTAAAAAGAATCATAAATGAGCCTACTGCTGCTGCACTGGCTTACGGACTTGATAAAAATAATAAAGATGTTAAAGTGGCCGTTTTTGACCTTGGTGGAGGAACATTCGACATCTCCATTCTGGAGCTTGGTGAGGGTGTTTTTGAAGTAAAATC
>JAUVIX010000073.1 GCA_030592565.1 Chlorobiota bacterium | reverse complement strand
ACCGGAAACAGAAGCCAGCTCATTTTGAAGTTCTCCCCCTGTAAAATCATCATAAATCTTAACTGTATAGTCCACATCGTCAACGTTGACAAAGAAGTTAACAGATTTCAGCATATCGCCCGAAACAGCAGTAAAAGCACTAAAAGCTTCTGTAGTGGTTGGCTTGGTATCTCTCCATCCGTGATAATCGTGGTAATAAACAACATCGTAATCATAAAAGACAACATCAGAAAATGACACTGCACCCATATCCGGTTCACGACAGGCCCATTTATCATAATATGAAATCCAGAAATAACCGTTGTTTCCCCATCCTGAGCCCCAACTGTTTTTAATAAGCCAGGCACCATTCTGAGGAGCTTGTGTTGCTTTATTATCATCCCATCCAATAATAGATACCGAGTGATTTGGCAGCTCACTACTGCTTGGTGGTTGATAATGAATATAGTTTGATATAAAACTACCGGAATAGCACATACAGATTGCCATCACACCATTCGACATTACTTTCTCTTTGATTAATTCAATACCGTTAAGATTTTCATCCATAATAAACCACTCTGCTGTGCGAGGGTAAAAAGTATGATATGTATCATTATATCTTTCGGGAGCAGAGCTGTATGATTGTCCGTCGATATCGCGGACTGCGCCCTCGCCCCTGGCAAAATATGCAGTCGAAACACGGTAATCTCCACCCATATGCACTTCAAGTCCGTTTCCTGTAGGCGGATCAAGGTCTTCATTAAAAAATTGATTAAATCCATTCCACCAGTCTAAGTGGTATTCGGCAAGGTTAGGCTCACCGGTTTCGCCTGCAGCAGTCCAGTTTCCAGTCATCATAAGATTGCCTTCAAGGGATGCCATTGTTCCGTGTGTCCAGCAGGTACCTCCCTGTTGGTTTTTTACTGAGGTTACATAATTTTCCCCGTTATAGTCCCGCAAATCAAATGTCACAGGTGTCTGTCCAAACACTATCAGTCCTATTAACAAAGCTGAATAAGTAAGTACTAATTTTTTCATAATGATACTTTTTTTATGTTGTGATTATATTTATTGTGATTTTTTGTTCCCATAATATATATTATGGACAATCATATATAATATTTAGTTGCATACTTTTTTTTGTTTTTCAAAATGCCGGTCATAACTGTTATGGTTTGTGTATATTTGCCCGGTAGAGATATGTGTATTGATAATAGCTTTAATAAAATGGAGAAAAGCCATAGTTTATTCTCACCTGGAAATATTGCAGGATTGGAATTACGTAACAAAATTATCAGATCAGGATGTTTTGAGGGAATGAGTCAGGGCGGAAATGTAACGGATAAGTTGATTGAACATCACAGAGAAGTTGCTGCCGGAGGTGCTGCGATGACAACTGTTGCATATTGTTCCGTGAGCTTTGACGGAAGGGCATTTGAAAATGAAATATGGATGCGGGAAGAGATTGTTCCAGATTTGCATAAATTGACTGATGCCGTTCACAAGGAGGGCGCAGCAGCTTCAATACAACTCGGTCATTGCGGATATTTTGCAAGCAAAAAGGTAATTAAAAAAACACCTGTCGGAGCTTCACGAAAATTCAATCTGTTCAGGCTCTCCTATTGCCATGAGATGTCAGTTAATCAGATTGAAGAGAAAGTTGAAGATTTCGGGAAAGCTGCACAAATGGCAAAGAAGGCCGGATTTAATGCTGTTGAAGTTCATGCTGGTCACGGCTACCTGTTAAGTCAGTTTATTTCACCCTGGACAAACCATAGAAAGGATAAGTACGGAGGTTCGATCGAAAACCGTATGCGATTTCCTGTTGATATAATAAAGCGGATCAGAAAGTATGTCGGAAATGACTTTCCCATACTTGTGAAAATGAATCAATTTGATGGTATGAAGGGCGGGCTGGAAGTAGAAGAAGCGGTCGAAGTGGCAAAATATTTTGAGAAGGCCGGAGCTGATGCCTTAATCCCAAGCTGCGGATTTACCTCAAAAACACCATTTTATATGTTGCGTGGCAATGTACCCATAAAAGAGATGGTCTCTAACCACAAAGATCTTTTTACAAAGATAGGGCTTACACTCTTTGGTAGGATAATGGTAGAAGAGTTGCCTTTCGATAAATTGTTTCTTGCTAATGGTGCACGTAAAATAAAGGATGCTGTTTCAATACCGGTAATCTATATTGGCGGTGCAATTTCTTTGACTGATATGAAGAATGTTATCAATGAAGGGTTTGGTTTTATACAGATGGGTAGGGCAATAATTCACGACCCTCAATTTGTCAATAAGCTCAAAAATGGCGAAGTAACCGAATCGGATTGCGACCACTGCAACCGTTGTGTAGCTGCAATGGATGCCGGTGGCGTTTATTGTGTAACAAAAACTGAAAAAGTATAATTAGTTTATTTCTATATTTGCAAATCTTAAAAAAATTAATATGAAATCATTGTCAGAGAAAGTTTTAGTTATAAATTATAGTTTTAACTTCTCTAGGATATTACTACTTTTTGTTATATTCGGATTTGGTCTGATAGGTTTACAAGCACAACAGACAACCACTATTCAGAAAGATTCAATAGCAGCAGATACCTTGTCAAAATTTGATAAGTTCAATAAAAAGGCAGAAGAACTTTTCAGAGTTTTACCTTTTCCAATGATTACCTATTCTACTGAAACAGGAGTGGTATTTGGACTTGTAAAATATAATATGGTCCAACTTGTAAAAGGAGATACTATTTCTTCAGCTTCCAGCTTTAGCGAGTTGATATCAATCTCTACCGAAGGACAGTTTAAGGTAGTCCTTGGAGCTACATTATACCTTGGTGAAGACAGATTTATTCTCAGGGGCGGTGCAAATTACATAACCTTCCCCGAATATATTTGGGGAGTCGGAAATGAAGTCTCACGGGATGATGTGGAAAGAATATCAACGAATAGTTTTGCTTTTAGTAATACTTTTATGTACAGCCCGATAAAATCCAGAACCTTATATTTCGGTATTGTGCAAGACTATGTTAACTATCTTGAAGTTAAAACGGATTCCAATAGCTTTTTACTGGAAAACAAATATCCGGGATACGAAGGTGGTATTACCTCAGGTTTTGGTGTCGGATTGGCTTACGATACGCGGGATCTCAAACAGAATGCATCGACAGGGACGTATATTGCTACAAGCTATGAACTGCATGGGGAATTAATAGGCAGCACTTTTGCCTACAACACCTTTGAGCTTGACATCAGACAATTTATAAACCCCTGGCTCAAACATGTAATTGCATTTCAGGCATATACACTTGGTAATTTCGGCACGGTTCCGTTTTTCGATCTCGGAAAAATAGGTGGCACGAACAGTATGAGGGGTTATTATTTGGGAGCAATCAGAGATAAGGTGATGGCTTTTGCTCAGGTTGAGTACCGGCTGCCAATTTGGAAAATATTCGGAGTAGTTGGGTTTGCCGGTGCTGGAAGGGTCGCCGAAAAGTATAGCGGGATGAATTTTGACGGATTATGGTATTCAGGAGGTTTCGGACTAAGAATGATGGTTGACAGCAAAAACAAGGCTAATATACGATTCGATTTTGGTTATGGCCAGGATGGAGCTAAAACTTTGTCAATTGGATTTACAGAGGCATTTTAATACTTTTTTTTAGTAGTATATTTATTAGTTGTTTAGTAAATAAAGCCTAAGTTATTCTAAAAAATACAAACATATCTATTTAATCGCTATTTTTGCCCCCATATTTTATGAATAGAAATTTAACTGTATAAACAACCGCATGCATTGTCTCAACTACCTTGCCTACGGACTTATAAAAAAATTGCAAATGAAAAAGACTTTAACATTAGTATTATCACTATTAATAGCTTCTATAGGCTATTCGCAGAATAATGAAACTATAAGGCACAATTTGAAGGTGATTATTGTTCCGGAGACCTCACACATTACTGTGACAGATTCAGTTATTATGCCCGAAAATACGGACTATATCTTCAGTCTGAATGCAAACCTTATCCCCACTCATTTTTCAAAGAATGTAAAGGTTAAAAAAATTGAATCTGATAGCAATTCCAGTGATATTGGGATGGACAGAGATGATAGTGATAGTAATACCGACGGTTTGAAAATAAATAAATGGACGGTCTCTTTTAAAGATAAATCAAGCAGTTTTAACATAACCTATGAGGGAACTATTGATTCCCCTCTTGCTCAGAGTGAAGATAATTATCAAAGAGGGTTCAGTGAGTCACCGGGAATTATAAATAATTTGGGCGTTTACCTTGCAGGCTCTACATACTGGGTTCCGACATTTGAAAACAGCCTGGTGACATATAACCTTACTTCGTCTTTTCCGGAAGGCTGGAAAACCGTTTCACAGGGAGAAAGAATGAAAGAGCTTATTGAAGCCGGCAAACATACTGACAAATGGTTTTGTGATAAGCCTCAGGAGGAGATTTTTCTGATAGCTGCTGAGTTCAATGAGTATTCTTACGTTATGAATAACGGAATAATGGCAATGGCTTTTTTGCGTACTCCGGATGAGGGCATAGCAAATAAATATCTTGAGGTAACTGAGCAATATATGAATATGTATCAGGAGTTAATTGGTAAATATCCCTATTCCAAATTTGCCCTGATTGAGAACTTCTGGGAAACCGGTTACGGTATGCCTTCATTCACACTTTTGGGTGAAAAGGTCATTCGTTTCCCGTTTATTTTGCACTCCTCATATCCGCACGAACTGCTTCACAACTGGTGGGGGAACAGTGTTTACGTTGATTTCAACACAGGCAACTGGTGTGAGGGGATTACGGCTTATATGGCTGATCATCTGATAAAGGAGCAACGCGGTCAGGGTGAGAATTATCGCAGAAGCACATTACAAAAATTCACCAACTTTGTGAATCCTAAAAATGACTTCCCAATCAATAAATTTGCTTCCCGCTACGATGGACCAAGTGAAGCTATAGGTTATGGCAAGTCGCTAATGATGTGGCATATGGTTAGGCGAAAACTTGGTGATGAGAACTTTAAAAAGGGGTTGAGCCTGTTTAATGAAAATAATAAATATAAAATAGCCTCATACACTGATATGAGAATGGCTTTGGAGGAGGTTTCAGGAACAGACTTAGAACCTTTCTTTAACCAATGGTTATACCGTACAGGTGCACCAGCACTTGCTATTAAGGATATTAAAACAGATAGTTACAACAATCAGTATCATATCTTTATTACTCTTGAGCAAACACAGGATTCTGCTGTGTTTGATATTGATATCCCCATAGCTGTTGCTACAGAAAAAGATGTTGAAATCTTTGTGTTTAATATGTTCAAAAAGGAGCAGGATTTCCAGTTGGCTTTGAATAGTAAGCCAACTAAACTTGTTATTGACCCGCAGTATGATGTTTTCAGGATTTTAGACCCTTCAGAGGTACCACCCACACTTTCTAAAATATGGGCCAGTGAACAGAATGTTTTTGTCTTACCTGGTAAAGCAAATGAAGAAAACACTAAAATGTATCAACAGTTTGCCGAAAAATGGAAAGCTGCCGATAATGACAATTTCAGTATTGTGTATGACGATAAAATTGATGCTTTACCAAATGACAAAACAGCCTGGATAATCGGTTTTGAAAACAGGTTTGCCGGTCTTGTTAATGACGCTCTGAGTGCTTACGGTGCTTCATTCGGAGAGGATTCGGTTAATTATAATAGTAAGACTTTACCTAAAACCGGGAATAGCTTTACATTTACTGTTTTTGATAAAGATGATGTAAATAAAAGCCTGGTTTTTATCTCGCCTGGAAACAGTGAAGCCCTTGATGGACTAATTAGGAAACTGCCACATTATGGTAAATACAGCTATCTTGCTTTTGAAGGTGATGAGCCTGTTAATATAGCAAAAGGACAATGGCCTGTAATTAATTCTCCCCTGGTTAAAGTGTTTGAGGAAGATGCTCAAAATGTTAATGTTAATCAGGAACGTAAGGCCCTTGCTTATGTCAAACCTGTCTTTTCGGAGAAAAGGATGATGGGGCATATTGAGTATCTCGCCTCCGAAGAGTTGAAAGGTCGAGGAATTGGGACACCTGAGATTGATGAGGCTGCACAGTATATCGCCGATCAGTTTAAAGAGTATGGATTAAAACCAATGTCAGATTCATATTACCAAACCTTTACCCATACTTTTCCTGAAAAGGAAACAATGACATTAAAAAATGTGATTGCCATAATCCAGGGTACTGATGAAAAACTGAAAAATTCGCCCGTAGTTGTTTCGGCACATTACGACCATCTTGGACTGGGCTGGCCCGATGTACGTCAGGGGAATGAAGGAAAAATTCATTACGGGGCTGATGATAACGCCAGTGGGATTTCAATCATGTTAGAACTTGCCAAGAATTTGTCAAAAACAAATCCGAGCCGCACCATTATTTTTGCAGCCTTTACAGCTGAAGAAGCAGGATTGATTGGTTCACGTTATTTCGTTAGTACATTGAAGCAACATTTTGATGGAGAGGTAATTGCAGATGTTAATCTTGATACAGATGGACGCCTGTTCGATAAAAAGCTGTTGGTTCTCAATTCCAATTCTGCTAAGGAGTGGAAGTTTATCTTTATGGGAACAGACTATACAACCGGAATAAAAAGTGAGTTGATACAGCAGGACCTCGATGCCAGCGACCAGTTTGCCTTTATCGAAAAGGGAATCCCCGCAGTGCAGCTTTTTACCGGTGCAACTCCTGATTACCACCGCCCTTCTGATACATATGAAAAGATTGATGGCCCCGGGCTTGTAAAAGTTGCAACCATAACAAAAGAGGTTGTGGTATATCTTGCTGACAGGGATACACCAATGGAATACACAGGAAAGGCTCACACTCAAAATAAAACTCAAAGCGAAAAACCGAAAGTAAATCGTAAAGTCTCAACCGGCACTATTCCTGATTTTTCTTTTACCGGTGAAGGTGTTAAAGTAGGTTCAGTTATTGAAGGTTCTGCCGGAGAGAAGGCAGGCCTGAAAAAGGGTGATATAATTGTTGCTTTGAATAAGGATACAATAAATAATCTGAAAGAATATTCAGAAACTCTTAAAAAGTATCAACCTGACGATGTTGTTAAGCTAACGGTTCTGAGAGACGGAAAAGAGGAGATCATTTCATTGAAATTGGGTGCGAGGTAGAGGTGGCCTGCTTATTGCCAAGTTTTAACTCGTTCTTTGTTCTTTGCGAACAACTTGGCAATGTGCTTGGCTCCTATCTTGAGTTTTTTTGTGTAATGTGAGGGTAAATTTACAATTTTATTAATTTCTTAAAAAACACCATCTTAGATGGTGATCATTCACAAGTTCCGGAATCGAAAGTTACGTTCTCCGCAGGAAGATTATTAAATCAAAAACATATTGTTTACTTATCTCCGCTCAGTGATTCTCTTCTATCAAGAACCGCTTCCTTAAATAATTTACGCTCTTCTTTACTCAGTTTGAAAATAGCATTCTTTTCATCATTTTTCAGATAAGCCACTCCTACGCTGAACATTCTTAATAGGATTATGCTTTCCTGATATTCAGTAAGTAATTCAGTGAATGCTTTCTCAATATTATATAATCTTTCTTTGTCATAATCATCAATGTTTATCAAAATGTTAAACAAGGAATCAGGCAGGGATTTCCATAGTTGTTTATCTTTCTTTTCTTCAAACATTAACTTTGACATAAAACCAAAATAGGACTTAATAAATGCACCTGATCCAAACCTGAAAAGGTTATAAAAAACATCTTCGGTTAAAAAATATATCAGCAAATCACTTTCAGCTTTGTTAATTATGGTAAGCAATACATCTTTGCTTTTGTTTTGATCATTTATCCTAATATAAGCTCCAAGCAAACTAAAGTTGGCGAACATATTATCAGGATTAATTTCCAACCCTCTATGAAATGCCTCAAAGGCATTTTCGATTTGATCTGTTTTTAAATACATTACTCCCAATCCATTATAAGCATTACTGTCATCAGGGTTAAAATCAATTGCTTTTTGGTAATTGTTAATTGCTTCTTCATATCGACCTAAGCGATAAAATGCAAGTGCAAATCCATTATAGTTTTCACCAATATCAGGGTCAATATCAATTGCCTTTTTGTAATTAATTATTGCTTCTTTGTATCGATTCAGACCTAACATCGCAACTCCCAATCCAATAAAAGCCATATTGTTATCAGGGTTAATATTAATAGCTTTTTGAAAAATATTTATTGCTTCTTTGAATCGGTTCAGGAATAATAACGTAGTTCCCTTTCCATAATAGAGTAATGCATTATCAGGAATTATCTTAGCAGCTCTATTGTAGCTTTCTAGTGCTTTTAAAAATTGTTTTTCCTTAAGACAAGTATTCCCATTTTTGAAATTTTCTATGGCTACGATAGTTTTATCATATTTGTTGGTATTATGTAAATGAATCAAATTATTAAGTTCCGAATAATTATCAGCTTCATCAAAGACCTTACTACTAAAAGAAATTATTTCTCGTTCCATCTCACTTAAAGCCATTTGGTACATTATAGCTTCATTTTTGAATTTGCTTTTAATTTCTTCATTTTGAAACCTAGCACCATATTTGAATTTCAAGTACTGTTCCCTTAATATTTTCCTGTCATAATAAACGCTTAAAAAATCAACAAATAGGCTCGATATCCCATCGGGGTGTTCGCTAATTTCAAAACAAATCCGCATCAAAGGTTCCTTTAGTTCGTAAAAAACATCTTTACCAGATTTGTTCTTATCTATCAAGCCCCTCACATACAATAAAGATATTTGCTTGCTAAAAACATTGGGTTCAATAAAACATGCAATGGCTATTTCTTTTCCGCTTATTGCACCGCGGTTTATACTCAGGTATTTTACAATTTTTTGTTGCTGTACAGGCAGCACATTTACAAACTGCTCATAATACGGTTTCAGGTCGTTCATCACCTTAATAAAAATACCTGAAAGCTCAGATTTGAAATCTGCCTTCAGAAATGAGTAAAATGTAACAAGTAAACGATGATTGCCTTCGGTGAGCTCATAAATTGCCCTTAACTTCCCTTCAAAACCCGGTTTGTTAATTTCATTTGCCAATTCTTCATTGCCTTCGGTTTTTGCAATTGCTTCCAGGAACCTGATAGTTCCTTCAAAATCTAATTTTTCAAGTTGAAAAATATTGAAGAAATTATAGAATGGGCTTTTGCTGTCCTGGAGGTTAGCGATTAAGTTTTGGCTGGTAGCAATTATGCTCAGGTTACTGTATTGATGAATAAAATCACGAAGGCTTCCCTGCCCCTGAGCACCGAGTGATTTTAAGATTTTATCAAAATTTTCAATTAAAAGTATAATTATCCGTTTATCAGCAAATTTATTAAGAATATCCTTAACAAATATTTCCCTTTTATTATTGTCTTTTATCAAGGAAGCCTCTGAAATTTTGGTTTCCAGTATCTCACTACCCACTTCGTTATATCTTGCAAAAGCCCGTAAAATGCTAACCATCAAATCTGTAAAATTTGCAATCCCAACTTCGTCCTCCGACATGTAAGCAATAACTGACTTATTTAAGATTTTGCTGTTGTTTTTAAAACGGTGATACAAAACTTTAATAAGATGTGTTTTACCGCTACCTCTTGGAGCAATAATAAGTGATTGCCATGTAGAAGATTTTAGCGTTTTATTCACACAGCTCTTTTCAATTTCATCTACTGTTTCTTTTCTTACAGTCAAAGTCTGTTCGAGAATCTCGGGCTTTACGCTTTTTGCCCCAAATGTTAAAAGTGAATTAATCATATCTCTTATTTTAAAATGCTTTATTCCTTTTCCACCAAGATTTTAATAGGGTGTATTTAAAATCATAGACTCTTTCCCCGTCTTTCATAATGCGGAAAAGGTATCCATCATTTTTCAATCTTTCAATTTCTTCATTGATTTCAATACGGTCAGTCTCGGTTGTATTTGTCAATACATTATTGGCAATTTCACTCTCTATTACTACTTGTGCACTTTTACTTACAAAGTTCAAAATATAAACTGATACTTTATAGTTTGGGTAAAAACCCTCAATCCTGTCATAGAAATGTTTGATACTTTCTTTGCCCTTTGTATCATCCAATATTTCTTCAAAAGCATCGTTTATTGATTTTTGAGTGGCTTCTTTTGCTTTTGATATTTTATCAAAGACGATATCAATAAAATAAGGGATGTTATTAGACCTTTCACAAATCTGTTCTATTAATTCTTCATGCATATCTAACTCGCAACCCAGATTAAGGCACTTCCCAAAATATTTTGCATTATTCTCAGTGAAGGGTTGAAGTTCATGTTTAAACATGTGGTTTAATGGGTCACCAATATTATGTCCATCATTTTTAATCTTGTCCAGCACTAAATCAATACCAATTGAACCGCAATAAACGAATCTGATGTTTTTAAATTCTTCTTCAAAAGTGATGTTCCTAAAAAACCCTATAACTGTTGATGCTACATCTTTGTTTAACTTGTCAAGAAATATTGAGAATTCGTCAAGCATTATTACAATCTTCTTATCTTTATGCTTTTCAATCAATTTTTTAAAGAGATAAAACAGTTGTTTTTGCCATGAGTATTCTAACTTTTTGAACTTGATTCCTTGGACTTCATCAACTATCTCGGTTGTTTTGTTATAGAAGTTTTCCAGTTTCTTAAATGCCCCTTCATCAATCAATTTCATCTCTTTAACCCTGTCAAGTAATACTGCTACTGCGTTTTCCGGAGAGGAAATGCCCTCAATATGTTTGTAAATAGTGATAAAACCTTCTCTACCCTCAATGGCCATCTTTCTTAATATTGAACTTTTACCAAATCGCCTTTCTGCGAATAGTGCAATTCCTTGTTTGTCAAGTTTGCTCCAGAATAAATCAATTTCTTCATTACGGCCAACAATATCGCTTGGCGCAACCGGTCCACCAGTACTGGGTGTAATTGGAATAATTTCCTTCATTGTATAAATTTTCTGCAAATATAATATAATTTTTAACGTACGACAATTTTTTCGTGCGTTATTTTTAACGTACGTAAAGATAATGAATTATTAATCGTTTCCTCACTATGATGCCAAAAATGCAAAAATTATTAGGACTTATATATGCAAAAAAGCTGTACATTTGCAAATTTTATTAAAGAATACGGAAAATTAAACTAACCTAAAATGAAACACATTGTAGTACTTGGAGGTGGTTTTGCAGGAGTTGAGTCAGTTTTTAGACTTAGAAAACTTGGCCATAAAGTAACTCTTGTATCTGACAGGGATTATTGTTTTATCTATCCTATCTCAATATGGATACCTGTTAGTAAAATTGATTTTGAGGATGTAAAACTACCCCTGAAGGATTTACAAAAGGTTCATAAATTTGACCTGATAATTGATAAGGTTGTATCTATAAAATCGAAGGAGAATAAAGTTGTTTTGGCTTCACAAACCATTGAATATGATTTTTTGATCATTGCTTTTGGAGGTAGTAAGCTGGAACATAAGGGTCTGAAACATACATATTCTATTTGCGGCCAGCCGGAAACATCACTGAAGATAAAAGAAACATTTGATACTCTTGTTGAGAGGGGGCATGGAAAGATTGCAGTGGGTTTTGGTGGTAATCCCAAATCTCCGACAGGTGTTAGAGGTGGACCTGCCTTTGAGCTTCTGTTCAATTTTATCAATACTCTAAAACAAAAGAAGTTGTATGATAAATTTGAGTTAACCTTTTTTGCTCCAATGAAAGAGCCGGGGGCAAGAATGGGTGGAGAGGGCTTGAAAATGTTGGATAAGGCTTATAAGAGGCACAAAATAAATGAAAGGATTGGTATCAAGATTAACAGATTTGAACCTGGAAAAGTAGTTTTTGAAGATGATAGTGTTTTGGAAAGCGATTTGATTATCTTCATCCCTGCCGGAACAGGACATCCGGTGTTGGAAAACTCCGACCTGCCACTTTCAATTGATGGGAATGTGTTGGTTGATGGATACTGTCGGGTCAACGGTCAGCAAAAGAATGTGTATGCAGCAGGTGATGTTACACGGCTCGAAGGCCCCAACTGGATTGCTAAACAAGGGCACATTGCGGAAATTATGGCGCAATATGCTGTATATAATATCAATAATGAAATAATCGGAAATCCAAAACGAAAAGGCTATCAAAATCATTTGAATATTGTATGCGTTATGGATACCGGAAATGGTGCTATTTTCACATCTCGAAAGTGGAATTCAGAGAAGATACTTCCTATGCCGGCTGTAGGCCACTGGGTTAAGAAAGCCTGGGGAGTCTATTGGAAAAAATCAAAATTGAAGAAAATACCACGGCTACCAGGCATGTAGATGCTCGGCAATAGTGATATTCAATTTAATCCAGTTTCCATTCGAGAATGCCTCCTGAGAAGTTTTCTTGTAGTTCAATTTCTAATTTCAGTGATTTTGTTTTTATACTTGAGATTTCGATAGAGGTAAATTTATCTTTTAAAACCGGGT
>JAUVIX010000163.1 GCA_030592565.1 Chlorobiota bacterium | reverse complement strand
TGCAAAGATAACTATTAATTATCTATGCCATTGTGTTGCAGTGTTTAAGTAAAGGCATAACAGTATTGTGTAGAGGTGCAAAGAGCTTATAATAAAAAGAGTATCAACTGAATACAAAAACAGATGTAGAGTTATCCGAATTTCCGGATGGTTTATCTCTAATAATAATTTCACGGGTTGTAGTAATATATTAGAGGTGAAAAATTTTTCCGGGTGACGGATATATTATAATATTGCATCTTCATAATATTTGATATTAATAAAAAAGTTAAAAAAAATCAAATAACATATTATAGAATTGAAATATAATTGTAATTTTATCGCAAATAAATTTAGTATTAAACTTTTAAAACAAAATGAAGATGAAAAAAAACTACTTTTTAATTAGTGGAGTTTTAACTATGGTTTTGTCATTTTTTATAATGACTACCAATGTAAACGGCCAGCTCTATATAAATGAGTTTATGGCCAGTAACGATTCTGCCCTGGCAGGCCCTCAGGGTGATTATCCTGACTGGATCGAAATTTATAATGCAGGTAGCGAAGCTGTTATGCTTGGTGGCTATTTTATGGCTGATGATCTTGTTGATCCTGAGGCAATGTATGAGATTCCAAGTACCTATCCTGACTCGGTTACTGTTCCGGCAGGTGGTTTTATCCTTTTTTATGCTAACAAAGGAGAGGAGTCAAGTGTTTTAAATCTGGACTTCAAACTTGGTGGTGACGGAGAACAAGTAGGATTTTGGAACCCTGCTGAAGAGGTTATCGACTCATTGACTTATGGTGATCAAACAGAGGATATCTCTTTTGGTCGTTATCCTGACGGATCAGACAACTGGTTTTTAATGGAGAATTATACACCGGGGGCAACAAATAATTATGTTGGTGTTACAGAAAATGAAATTAATGCTTCATTAATGCAAAACTTCCCGAATCCTTTTACCGGAGAAACAACTATTAACTTCTCACTGGATAATGCAGATCAGGTTAATATTACTGTTTATGATTTAACCGGTGCCGAAGTTTCTGTTATCACAAATGACAGATACACAACTGGAAACCATTCGGTAAAATGGAATGCTTCCGGTTTGAATGCAGGCTATTATTTCTACAGACTCACAACCTCAACAGGTTCGGTTGTCAGAAAAGCAACTGTTATTAAATAAGAAAGATACGGTTATATTATATTTTAGAGGCACGTGGTTTTGGGATCACGTGCTTTTTTTATATGTATAAATTTTTCTCGGGCTTTAAACCGCTAACTTGAAAAAGCCTACCGTAATTAAACTCATTGTAATTTATAATTATTTTAAATAGAGCCTGTAACAGGCTGATATTCACCCCCCCCCCCCTAATATCAAATATGATGTATTTTTTAGTCACAAATTTTTTTTTACACAAAAAATGTAAATCGTAACATTTTTTTGTATATATTTGCATTTCAAACCACTTTCAGGTGATTTTGGCAGGGAGCCTCCTGCACCCCTTTTTTCAGGAGGTAATGTATGAAGAAAAAGAACACAGGCACAGGTCTGTAAATTCGTTCTTTGAATTTGTATTGTCAATACGTCATTGCGACGCATCCTCGGGCAGGCTTAAGCTTAGGAATGCGGTAGCAATCTGCCAAAAAGGAAACGTCATCGCCTCCCATAAATACGGGATGTGGCGATTTGTTAATTGTTTGGGCAGTCTTTCATAGCAAACAGATTGCCCGCCTGAACGGCAAGGGCAGGCTTCGCTTCGCTCGCAATGACGGACATAAAATAAAATAAATTATTAAACTTTAAACTTATAATTATGAAAAAAGCATTTTTTAGTATCTTTTCGGTAGCAGCAGTAATGATAGCTGCATTGACAATTAATTCCTGCACAAAGCAGGAGAGTAACGAACAGGCTTTGAATCCTGCAAACGAACAATATCAAATGACAGCGGAGGATAAAGCCGTTCTGAACAGCATTTTGCAGTTCAAGGATAAGATTACGTATATTAAGGAGCATCCAGGATTTAAAAACGGGGAATTGTTGGAAGCCGATTCGGCAGTTTGGCTTTTGGAGGCCTTGTTTAATGCAACTTATGGTTTTTCTGATGAGCATTACACAAAAACAAAAATTGACACTACAACTTTTAGTATTGAAGTTGATGAAAACGGGTATATATCGCTTGACGATATTTATGCGAAATATAATGATATTGTTAACATAGTAACCGTGTTTCATAACAATAGCGGATTTGAAAATAAAGGATATATATTATTAGATCTTAAATCTGTTGAAACCGATAACGGGCAGATGGAGATACAACTTCGCTCGGTTACAGGAGATAAAAATGGGAATTGGGAACCTTTTGGAGAGGATGATGACTGGTATTACGGGTATCATGAAGGAGATTGTGAAATGATTGGAACAGAAGATGCTGCTGATAAAATACAATTAGCATTAATGGATACAAGGCCGATTTATTATCCACCACCTGGTTATCGCTATATATATACCGATGAGGAAGACGTACCATTATTTGGTTATGAATATTCCGATGAAAGCGGAGAACTATTTATTTTTTTAATTGAACACGAAAACGGAATATTTGAAAATTATGAAACATGTCTTGAGCAGGATGAAATGAATTACTATTATAATCAGGAAAAAACTTTGATTTATGATTTTTTACCCGCAGAAATGAACAAACCCAATAATTGGACTTTTAGGGAATGTACTTTGTTAGGTTTGAATGAAAGTCACCCAAATACCGGTAATCCCACAATTCACCACAATAACTCCTTAACCTATGCACTACGCTGGTTGGTACCAATAGGTACAATTGATCCACCAATCGACTTATAAAAGTAAAGATGAAAAAAATAGGATTTTATTTTATTTTGTTAATATTTCTTCAATCTAAAGTTTCTAGTCAAACATCTTTTGAATTTGGAATAGACACTGAAGATGATTGTTATGTTACAAATGCAGCAAAGGATAATAACGGTAATACTATAATCCTTGGAGTTATAGGGCCTTTTATAGGATATAACTATGATGCTTACTTATTAAAAGTTTTTCCGGATGGTAATTACATTGAGAAAAGATTCGATCTAAAAGATACCATAAGTGTATTTACATCTATAACTATTCTGGATAATGGTAATTATTTTCTTATCGGTTCCTGTACTGATAATGAAATCGGCGTAGAGAGAGAAAACCTATGGATTTTGATTTTAGATCAGGATTTGACTGTTATTACATCAAAATTCTATAAAATCAGGGAACCTTATCTTGGGTTTGGAACAAGTACTAGATCTGTAATGGATAATGACGGTAATATAATTTTTGCAGCAACGGCATTGGAGGAAATGCAAAATTATCATTCTGATTTTGCGTTCTATAAATTTAATCAGCAGGGCGATACATTATTAAGCAAGTATCATGAATGTGTATTAGGTGCAATACCATACGACATTAGAAAAACGCCGGATTCCGATAATTTAATGCTTATTGAAAGATCTACTCATTATAATAATCATACGGAATTGATGTTCATAAATACCAATTTGGATATTTTGAAAATAAACCAATTAAATACGAATTTCATTAACCAAACCAGCGATAAAAGCAGTGATTGCTGGGTTACAGACACATCATTTCTTTTGTCGGGATATAGTTTCATAGACAATAGTGACGCCTGTATTGGTGTAGCATTGGTTGACACAACCGCAACATATTTAAATCAACTTGTTTTAAACAAAATTGACACAACAGATTATCCGGCAAGGAAAAACAGTATGGCTTATGCCAATGATTCAACTATTTATATAGGAGGGTTTCAGTGTTATTTGGATCTATGGACGACAGAGCCGACTATCGTTGAATTGTACGTCATTGACAAGAATATGAACCTGCTTGGATATCAAGAGTTGGGAGGTGACAAGAATTATGAATTATGGGGAATTATTGCAACTGATGATGATGGTTGTCTGCTTTACGGTACAAGCTACACAAATGGCACAGTTGCTGAAAGGGATGTTCACATCTGGAAAGTTCTTCGTGATACTATAAATATAACAACCGAAGTTACGGAAACCAGGCAAACTTGTAATGAAATATTGATATACCCCAATCCGGTTAATAAAACGGTCAACATTTCGTTACCGGCTAACAGAAATTGGAATGGTTTGTCATTAACTGTTTATTCGTTAGCGGGCAAAAAGGTATTTCAAAAAAAGATAACGCAAACTGGAAACCTATTAGAAGCTGACATTGGAAATCTGAAAAAAGGTATGTATATTATCCAAGTAACAAAATCAACTGAATTAATTTATTCAAAAAAAATTGTAAAAAATTAGACTATGAGAAAGTTAATATATTTAATATTATTACTGTTTGTAACAGGTAACGCATTCTCTCAAGATAAAGGTTATGAATGTGTATCGTGTGAAAAAAATGAAATTAATTTTGAAGAGTTAGCAAGTGGAATAGGACTTAATAATTCAGCAGGTGGGATTCGATCATTCGTAGGAGGAGAAAGGAGTGTAGCATACGGAGAATATTCTTTTGCCTTTGGATTTGGTGCTGAAGCAAAAGGCAAATCATCATTTTCATTAGGTTACAAAAGCAATTCAACCGGTATGTATTCTGTTGCTTTGGGACGAGAGTCACAAGCAATAGGTAATGGAGCAATGGCACTTGGGTATAAGATTATTTCATTGGCAGATAATTCATTTTTATTTGGCAAATACCTTAAGTCAACCGGAGGAGGAAGTGTTGTTCTAGGAATGGGAGCAGGGGCAACAGAAGATAAGTATTTGAAATGCACAAAAGCATATAGTCTTGTTGCCGGTTTTAATAGTGATGTTCCTACATTTGTTATAAGCAGCTCATCAGGCATTGGAACCACCGGCCGCATAGGCATAGGCAACATAACCTCACCTGAAGCCAAGTTGCACATTAAAGCAGATGATGAAGAAGATGCTGCTATAAAACTTGAACCGACAGGCACCGATTATTTCGGAAAAATTTTATTTGGCGATGACAGTCATATGATTTATGGCAAAACAGATAAACCCCTCACCTTTAAGTCGGATAATACAAACGGGTTCTTTTTTGAAAACGGCAAAGTGGGAATAGGTACCGATTCACCGGGCTATCTTCTTGATGTTGCAGGAAACATCCGTTTTACAGGTAAATTATTTGATGCTGCCGGAGAATTAGGTGTGTGGGAAGTAGATGGTAATAGTATTAATTGTGTTTACAATTATGTAGGTATCGGTACGGATGATCCATTGCACACACTTGAACTATATAAAAATATAAATTCAGGTGGGAAGGTTGGAATGGGAGTAAAAAATATGGGAGCAAGTACATGGTTTATTGGTATGAATCGTGATGATTTTTCCAATAATTCACTATATATTACCGATGATAATAATATGGCAAGTCCATATATGACAATAGCTACCGGCGGTAATATTGGTATAGGTACTCCTAATCCTACAGTAAAACTTCAGGTTACCGGAAAAATTAAAGTTACACAGCTTCAAATCACTCAAAATGCAGGAGCTGATAAAATATTATCATCTGATGCAAACGGTAATGCAGCATGGATAAATATGCCTTCTATAGATGATGGTGACTGGATAATAAACGGAAATGATATATACAGGAATGGCAATGTGGGTATAGGACTTGATGATCCTCAATATAAATTAGATATAGCAGGAACTCTAAGAGTTTATGATAAAATAGAAGGTAATACAAACAGTTCCTTCCCCAGACTCGATTTGAGAGGTAGTGATAACGAAAATTCCTCAAAAATTGAAATATGGAAAGGACAAGAATCAGATGAAAGATCAATAAAATTGATAACAAGAAGCGGAGGTGCTATTTCATTTAATACAAATTCAATTAGAAGGATGATAATAAGGGATGATGAAATAGTAATTGGACAACCGGGAATACAAAACCATGTAGATGTAAAAGTAAACGGTCATATATTAGCAAGAGAAGTAGAAGTGACTCCGGGGAGTTGGCAGGATGAAGTATTTGACAAAGAATATAAACTTACCGGTTTATTTGAATTGGAAAGTTTTATAGATAAAAATGGACATTTGCCTGAAATACCAACAGAAGAAGAAGTAATGGAAAATGGAATAAAGGTTGGTGAAATGCAATCATTACTTCTCAAAAAAATTGAGGAGCTTACACTATATGTGATTGATTTGAAGAAGGAGAATGAGGTGATGAAGGGGGAAATTGAAAAAATAAAGGGGGAGTAAGTTATGAAGAAATCATATTTTATTATAACAATCATTTTGACGACAATTCTAAATAGTGCGGGTTTATCACAAAATCAAGATATAGAAAGTCCCTATCAACTAGTATATGAGGACACAATACCTTATTCAAAAGAAGTTGCCATAAATTTTGTTGACACTGTTACTCAACAAATTCTTAATACTTTTAATCTGGTTGAAAATAACCCTTTCAATAAACCAAAATATCCTGAAACAGATGAAAAACCACAAGATGAAAAAAACAAAGTTTACCAAATAACTAACATCCCGTTAGAAAACATAAACTTACCTGAAGGAAACCTTGTATTAAGGAAAAATCTTGAAAATCCCGAACAATATACAGAATTGACCGGCTCGAGTTTTTATCAAGCGACGGTTGATGATAATTTTTTGGTTGTTAATTACAGCTTTTATCTTACTTCTTTCGGTATGGTATTAGGCCGTAGTGATGCTATATTTATTTTTGAGTCAAACGGTAATTTGCTCCACAAGTTAAATGATTTTGATACCAATGTACGCGAATGGGCATTAACAGAAAACGGAAGATATTTTTCCTATGCATTTGGAAGTATTTTAGATGAATGGTCAGGGCCGTTTAGTGATGCCGGTTATAAAATTATTGATCTGCAAAAAAACGAAATCGCTTATGAAGAAAGTTTTGTAAATAAATTTAATGAAGTTCGAACTCGAAGTTTTAATAATATGATTAAGGTTTCGTGTCATTCAATTAACTTTTTATATATACTTTTTGATTTTAAAAAAAACAAGAAATATTCTCGCTACTTTACCAGAGAAGAAAAGAATCTTTGGAAAAGATTTACTGAAGACGGTTTGGAAATTTATATCAACAATCGTCAATCGAACAATTTTAAATTATTAAATTATGAAAATGATTTTAAAGTGGAGGATATAAAATGAAAAAGTTTATATTTCTATTCCATTTAATATTGTTTACAATTATGAGTGGATTTTTTTTTGATGCAATTGGACAAAATGATATCTATCATTTTAGATATGAGGTACACAATACTGGCACTAATACTTATGGTAATCCAACAGAGTTTATAACTTCCAATACTTCTTCTGATTACGGAAAACGAAAAATCAGCAGTGGCTCTTGTTGGCATCGAGGTGTTGATTTTGGTTTACAGGCACCGGTAACACAATGGGATCATTTTTTATCGCTTAATACCGGAACAATCAAAAAATTAGAAGGTGGACAAGGTTATAAATATATAATAACCGAGGGTACAACAGTTGGAAATCAACATAATTTTGGTTATGGCCATATATTTGACGCGGCTGCAGCAAACCCGTATAATGTAAAAGGTGATTTAGTACTGATAAAGATGGATTCTCCTTATGATGATGATTATGCGATTATTGATTTAACCAATAGTAAAGCTTTTGGACCTCAGGCAGGAACTGCAATTTATAATAGTGTGCCGTATTTGGTTATTACTACCATTAATCAAGATGAAGTATTGGGGAATATAGGTAGATCAGGGACATCAAATTACGGTTATATGCATGTCCATGTTTATATGTTTAATAATATATATCAAGCTACTCAAAATCACAATAACATCTTCAACGACCGTGACCCTTTTCAGTTTATTTCGCATGTTAATACTACCTACGATATAGCAATACAAACCGATAATAATGTTAATGCTCAAAATGTTATTACTTCATCT
>JAUVIX010000299.1 GCA_030592565.1 Chlorobiota bacterium | reverse complement strand
CAATATACTTTTGTGGAATGGTCAGGACAAATTCTTTTTCTTTTGTCGCAGGTACTATTCCTGTTTTAAATGTAGGATTCAAAAACCTGAGGTCATCCATCGGAATATTAAGTAATTCGGATATCTGGTCGAATGAAAGAACATCTTTAACAATAATAGTATCCATCTCAGCAAATAAGATTTTAGTAGCAATAGGATATAGATTATGTTCTGCCGGATAATTCATAAAATACATAACCGCGATAAAGGCAGGCACATAACCACGTGTCTCTCTGGGAAGAAACGGCCATACTGCCCAATAGCTTTTAACACCTCCGGCTCGTCTGATAGCTTTGTTTACATTCCCGGCTCCTGAGTTATAAGCAGCAAGTGCAAGTGACCAGTTGCCATATATTTCATACAAATCAGTAAGATGGCGACAGGCGGCATCGGTTGCTTTATATGGATCAAACCTGTCTTCAACCAGTGATGTTGATTGTAAACCATACACTTTTCCGGTTCGATACATAAACTGCCACAGACCTTTTGCTCCTGCCCTTGAATTTGCCCTCGGGTTAAGAGCCGATTCCACAACAGCAAGATATTTTAGCTCCAATGGCATATTGTATTTGTCCAGATATTCTTCGAACATCGGGAAATAAACCTCTGACAATCCCAATACTGTAGAAGCTAGCTTACGCTTTTTAATTGTGTATGTGTTTATATAACTTCTGATCTGTCTGTTAAACACAATTTCGAAAGGAGTTGTTTTATTAAGTTCTTCAAGTCTGGCTTGAATTACAGAATCGGGATAAAAGGGAATAGAATCAGCAGGGAGATTATAAACATTAAGTAATGAAGTATCCGTTGTAAAAACTGTATCGGTAAAAAATGCCATTGATACAAGACTGTCAAGCATTGCAAGAATAGTTTGATTATCGGAAACATCAACTATGGATTCCGCGGTTGAAATATTTGATTCTGGTATAGAAACAACAATTTTCTCCTTTGTTAAAGTATCTCCAACCTTGGTTGAGTCGTTTTCAGGCAAATAGGCCGAAGCACTGTAGGATATAAATATCCCGATTAAAAAAGCAATTGGTATTATATTTCTTATTCTCATCTTCAAATTCTTATAATTAATAACTGAAAATTCTTACGAATGTTATTCATAATCGTTGCAAAAATAGTCAATAAACATATCTATTTATATAACATAATACTAAAGGATTAACAATCGATGGTTAATAATGATTTTTAATAAATGGGTTTTTGAAAAATAGCAAGAAATCCTTCCAAAGCAGGAAAGTGGGATTAAGTGTCAAGGCATTAAAAGTTTGCAAGTAAACTTTAGAACAAACTTAATCCTTTTTTTCCGGGGTTTTATTTCCTGAGTTATCGGCTTCGTCAGGATTCAGCCCGTCTTTGAATTCTCTGATTCCTTTGCCCATTCCACGCATCATTTCGGGAATTTTTTTGCCACCAAAAAGCAAAAGAACAACCACAACTATTAAAGCTATTTGTGGCCAGCCAATCATTCCGATAAGAATATTTGCAATCATAACTATCAATTTTTGATGCAAAGATACGGAATAATATTATAAAAGGATATAATTGCAGTTAAGAAAAATTGGAAAAAGAAATATGCAACCATTATTATTATAAAATAGTCTGAGCTATATATTAGCTCATTAATACAATATGATGAAAAAATCAATTACACTTCCGTTTTTAATTGTTGGTATAGCTTTGTTAACCATTGGGTTTGCGAAAGCCCAGGATTTATCCGGACAAAAAGAAAAACGTTTAACCCACCATATGTCGCCTGAGGAGAAAGCGCTTTTTTATACAGTAGGTAAAGGATATATTGCAACAGACCCACCACCCGGTGATGTCAGAAATATAGCAGAGTTTGACCAAATGGAAGGTGTTTTGATCAGATATCCTTTTGGAATCCCTTATGAGTTGATCGCTGCAATGTCGGAGAAAACGGTTGTTACAACAATTGTTGAGACCGAGGGAGAGCAGAATTTAGTAACAACACAGTATCAAAATCATAATGTCAATATGGACAATGTGACTTTTATTCTTGCCGAATCGAATTCATATTGGACAAGGGATTATGGTCCGTGGTATATTGCCTATGGTGATGACCAGATTGGCATTGTAGATTTTATTTATAACCGCCCGAACAGACCACTAGATAATGCGATGCCACCCAATGTTGCTGATTTCCTTGGAATAGAATGGTTTGGAATGGATCTTATTCATACCGGTGGAAATTATATGACTGATGGTTATGGCATCTCATCATCTACCGAGTTGGTTTGGGATGAGAATCCCACTCTTACCTATGAAGAAATTAATGAGAAAATGCATGATTATCTCGGAATAGATAATTATATGATTGTTTCCGATCCCAACAATACATACATTGACCATATTGATTGCTGGGGAAAGTTCATTGGTGTTGATAAGATTTTGATTCGCTCAGTTCCCGAATCACATCCCCAGTTTGATGAGATTGAAGCAACAGCTCAATATTACGCAAGCCAGGTCTCTGCTTATGGAGATAATTACCAGATTTATAGAGTCTTTACACCCAATAACGAACCATATACAAATTCACTGATTTTGAATAAAAGGGTTTTTGTACCAATAACAGGTTCGTCCTGGGATGCTGCTGCTATTGCAAGCTATCAGGAGGCACTTCCGGGCTATGAAATACTGGGAATGACAGGTTCGTGGGAGTCAACTGATGCGTTACATTGCCGTACAAAGGGGATCGCAGACAGAAATATGCTCTATATCAAACATCTTCCATTATTAGGAAACCAACCAATTCAAGATGAATATGATATAGAAGTTGAATTGACGGCATACAGTGGCCAACCAGTATATGATGATTCCGTTAAAGTTGTTTATTGGTATGATGGAGGAACTCATAATGAAATGGTTATGACGCACGAAAGTGGAAAATTATACACAGCAACAATTCCTGGAGCTGAAGAAGGGACGGAGATTGCTTATTTTATTCATGCTGCCGATGAATCGGGAAAAAGTGTGGACAATCCCTTGATTGGAGAGCCTGACCCATTCAGGTTCTATTCTGGTGAACAGTTTTTCCCGGCAATTGCTTTAGATGTTACACAAATTGACGCAATCGCTCATCAGGGAAATCAGGATATAAAAAGTTTTAATATCTCAAATACAGGGCAGATAGATCTGACATATTCAATTGACTGGACAACTGCAATATCTGAAGACCTGGATTATAGTGTTGAAAACAGCCCTTCGCAAACTGCCTGGACCGATAACACATACATTGAGCTTGGTTGGGCTGACTTTGAAGTAGCCGATGAAGGCGATATTGCAAACTGGACAGTTCAGTTTCATTGGCAAACAGACCAGTATGCTTCGGAAAGCACTTTCCTTATTCAATCACCTTCAGGAACTGAAAAAATAATTTCTTCGGGTTTGTCAACCGGAGATTACAACATTAGTTTGGATGGTTTTGACGGTGAACAGTTGCAGGGAACATGGAAAATATGGATTACTGACAGCTATGGTGATGGCGGCCATCAGGCTACAAATATTACAGTTACGATTTCGCGCGTTGTTGAACTTGCAGAATGGATGAATATTGAGCCGGTTTCAGGTACAGTTGAACCCGGAGAACAAAACTCCATTCAGGTTACCTGCGATGCCACAGATTTGGAAGTTGGTGAGTATGATGGAACGATCTATCTCACTTCAAATGACCCTGACAATCCTGATATGGAAATACCTGTTCATTTTACTGTTAACACTTTGACTTTTGTCAACAGTTATGGCGAAACACTTAATTTAACCGTATATCCGAATCCTGTTTCTGATAAATTGCATCTTACTTTAAATGAAAAATCGCAACAGGAAGTTTATGTTGCAGTTTTTGATATTAACGGAAAGCTATTATTCACTAAAGAGTTAACCGGACATGAAAATGAAATTAATATGGAGGAGTTGAAAGTTGGAGTTTATATCTTGAAGATAATTGCCGAAAATAATTCAAGAATATTTAAAGTGACTAAGAGGTAAGGTTATTGCCCCTGCAAATTCGTCAGACCACTGCGCATGGGCAAGCGCCCTGGCAGTGGTCAGACGATTCGGGGCAAGCTTGTTGGCAGTGGTCAGACGAATATGCGGGGCAGCGCGTTGTCCAAACCGCTAACAGATTGCTAAAATTCGTATTTTCGCAATTTATAACATTAAAACCTTGAATATGAAAAAAGCTACTTGCATTTTTAGTTTGATTACAATTTTTGCCACGATTACGGTTTTGGCGCAAAAAAACTATCCGGTAAACAGTTCTGGTAATGAAGAGCCGCAAACGATCAGAGTTGAAAAGGGAAAGACATTGGCCGATTATCTTAATTTGGACAAGTTGCTTGGCAAGACAATGCACATAAATCCCGGAATCGACCCTGAAGGCGATTTTATGTTAAGGTCAACATTTTCAACCGATGGAACAAAGCTGTTTGTGGTTACCGGTCAGACGGGAAATATTACTGTTTTTGATTTTGAAACAATGACCCCCATCACAGTAATTGAAGGTTTAGTCGGCTATCCTGTTGACATTGCTGTAACAGATGATTATGCTGTTGTAGGTTGCCTT
>JAUVIX010000325.1 GCA_030592565.1 Chlorobiota bacterium | reverse complement strand
CATTGTTAACTTATTGATTTCTTCAGTTTTTGCTCAAACTGAAAAAAAAGAATTAACACTTAATGATGTTTTTAAGTCGCGTAAGTTCTATGCTTCCGGCGTTTATGGAATGAAACCGCTGAATGACGGCGAGCATTTCTGTATGTTGAAAAAAGACAGCCTGAACATTTACAGTTATAAAACAGGTGAGTATTCCGGAACAATAGTTTCTTCACAGCAGTTAATACCGGAAGGCGACACTACTCCTATACCAATGTACAGGTACCAGCTAAGCAAGGATGAGAAGAAAATTATTTTTTCCACAAAAACAGAGAGTATCTACCGCCGCTCCAGTATTTCCGAATATTATGTCTGGGATTCAAATTCTGACAAACTGACGAAACTATCTGACAATGGCAAGCAGCGTCTTGCAACATTTTCCCCCGATGGTAACAAAGTGGCTTTTGTCAGGGATAACAATCTTTTTATAAAGGATTTTGTTGCAAATACAGAGAAGCAGGTTACAAACGACGGATTGAGAAATAATGTAATCAATGGTGCAACAGATTGGGTTTATGAGGAGGAGTTCAGTTTTTCTAAAGCTTTTTTCTGGTCACCCGATGGAAACAGGATCGCATTTTACCGTTTTGACGAAAGCAATGTGAAAGAGTTTCAGTTTACTGAATGGGGCGACCTTTACCCAAAAGAGTACAAATATAAATACCCCAAAGCCGGTGAAGATAATTCCGTTGTAAAAATTATGGTTTACAATCTTGACAGTGGCAATACAAAAGAGATGGACATCGGCTCTGATACCGACATATATATTCCAAGAATAAAATGGACAAACGACCCTTCACTGCTTGCAATTCAATGGATGAACAGATTACAGAATAATTTGAAGATATTGTTAACTGACGTTAGCACAGGGGTAAATAAGGTGATTTATGATGAGACCAATAAATATTACATCGACATTACTGACAACCTTACTTTTTTTGAAGATAATAAGCAATTTATTTTCACAAGCGAGCTGGACGGTTATAACCATGTATATTTATATAGTATAGATGGCGAACTAATTAATCAGGTGACAAAAGGTGAATGGGATGTTACAAGCCTCAAAGGAGTTGATGAGGCAAAAGGCCTTGTCTATTTTACTTCAGCCGAGATATCTCCATTGAACAGAGAACTTTATGTTGTTAAACTAAATGGCAAAGGGAAAAAGAAACTCTCCTGGCAGGATGGAACCAACAGGGCTGTATTTAGCAAGTCGTACAAATATTATGTAAATACATATTCATCAGCAACAACGCCGTCATACATAACCGTAAATGAAGCTAATGGGAAAGTGATACGTGTTTTGAAAGATAACTCAGATTTATTGGATACTCTTGCCGAATACGATTTTAGCTTTAAGGAGTTTTTTAAATTCACAACATCTGAAGGTGTGGAGTTAAACGGATGGATGATAAAGCCACCCGGCTTTGATCCGGATAAAAAATATCCTGTATTGATGAGTGTTTACGGAGGACCTGGTTCACAGACAGTACAAAATTCCTGGAGAGCAAATATGTGGAATCAGATGCTGGCACAAAAGGGAATTATTCTGGTTTCGGTTGATAATCGTGGTACTGGTGCCCGGGGTGAGGAGTTTAAAAAGATGACCTATTTGCAACTTGGTAAATATGAGACAATAGATCAGATTGAAGCGGCCAAATATCTTGGATCGCTAAATTATGTTGACTCCACAAGGATTGGTATTTGGGGTTGGAGCTATGGAGGCTATATGTCGTCACTTTGTATAACTAAAGGTGCAGACTATTTCAGTATGGCCATTGCAGTTGCACCAGTAACCAATTGGAGATATTATGACAATATTTATACGGAAAGATTTATGAGAACACCGCAGGAAAATCCTGATGGATATGATGACAACTCACCAATAAATTATGTAAGCGAGCTAAAAGGAAAATATCTGATTGTTCATGGAACTGCCGATGACAATGTTCATTTGCAAAACACTATGGATATGGTAACTGCACTGGATGATGCCAACAAACAATTTGAAATGCAGCTATATCCCAACAGTAATCATGGCATATATACAGGTCGGAATACAACGATGCACCTTTATACAAGATTAACTAATTTTATAACAGATGTTTTTTTAAAAAATAATTAATATTTTATTGTAAAGAATAAAAAGTATTTTATATCTTTGCGCCCCCGTTATTAAAGGTAATTATTGAGGTTTTAAATATTAAAAAATAGAAATATGATTATTATTCCGGTTAAAGAAGGCGAAAATATTGACAGGGCACTGAAAAAGTTCAAAAGGAAGTTTGAGAAAACAGGTGTTATTAAAGAATTGCGTGTAAGACAAAAATACACAAAGCCTTCTATAATAAAGAGAGAGCAGAAATTAAAAGCAATTTATGTTCAGCAGCTGAGGCGAATGGAAGAAGGTTAGGCCATTTAACATAAATTAACAAGAAATACTAAAGAAAACTTTAGTCCTTTTAAAATATTTTATTATTTTTGGACTAAAGTTTTTTATTTGTATATGGTAACAACCAATTTCATAAATCACCTGAAGTTCGAGAAGCGATACTCACCTCATACAATTACTGCCTATACTAAGGATCTGGATCAGTTTGATTCCTTTCTAAGATCGGAATATGAAGTGTTAAATGCTAATGAAATCAGCTATCAAATGGTAAGGTCATGGATCGTTGGTTTGATTGAACAGGACATTTCTGCCCGATCGGTTAATAGAAAATTATCAACCCTCAAGTCATACTTTAAATACCTGGTAAGAGAAGAGTTGATAAAAGAGAACCCTATGCCTAAGGTTCAGCCGCCAAAAACTTCAAAAAAACTTCCTGTTTTTGTTGACCGAGAAAGTATGGAGACCCTTTTTTCAGAAGACATATTTAGTAATGATTTTGATGGGACACGCGACAGACTCATACTCGAAATGTTTTATATGACGGGAATAAGGCTTTCCGAGCTAATCAACTTAAAGAATTCCGATATTGATTTTTATCAACAAAACATTAAGGTTTTAGGAAAGAGAAACAAGGAGAGGATAATCCCCATCTCAGCGGAACTCATAGACTCTATAAAAAAATATATTGAGATTAAAGATAAAAATGTAGAAGTGCCCGAACAAAATGATTACTTTTACGTAACAATTAGAGGAAAAAAACTTTACGAAAAACTTGCATATCACATAGTAAATTTGTATCTTGGGAAAGTTTCAACTTTACAGAAAAAAAGTCCGCACGTGCTAAGACATACATTCGCAACACATATGCTTAACAACGGAGCTGATCTCAATGCTATCAAAGAGATTCTTGGCCATTCAAACCTGGCTGCCACTCAGGTTTACACTCATAATACAATTGAGAAGTTAAAAAATATTTATAAACAAGCCCATCCGAGGGCATAACTTATGAAAGGGGAATAATATGAAAGTAAACATCAATTCAGTTCATTTCAAAACAGACAAGAGTTTAGATTCATTCATCAATGAGAAGGTTGGAAAGCTTTCATCTATCTATGATGGTTTAATTGGGAGTGATGTTACACTAAAAGTTGTCAATTCTGACAAGCCTGAGAATAAATTGGCCGAAGTCAGGTTGTTAATTAAGGGGTATGATCTGTATGCAAAAAAGCAATGTAAGACTTTTGAGGAAGCTACAGATTCTGCCGTAGATGCCCTAAGGAAGCAGCTTTCAAAGCATAAGGAGAAGCTAAAAAAACACTAATGTCAGACAAGGAAAATATTTTATATTTTTTCTTTGATTATTCAGAATATGTTTTATACTTTTGCAGTCCTTTTTTAAAGGACTGTTTTTTATATACTGAGACATCAGCCAATGTAGCTCAGTTGGCCAGAGCAGCTGATTTGTAATCAGCCGGTCGGGGGTTCGAATCCCTCCATTGGCTCGTTCTTTTGAAATAATGAATTGAATAAATAAATAGGATGGGGAGATTCCAGAGCGGTCAAAGGGGGCAGACTGTAAATATGTTGGCGCTGCCTTCGGAGGTTCGAATCCTCCTCTCCCCACTATTTTTTGCT
>JAUVIX010000258.1 GCA_030592565.1 Chlorobiota bacterium | reverse complement strand
CAAATGTTTTCGCATTGGGATTTGGATTGGTACCAACATCATTTGAACAAGGCGTATTTAAATCCCTGGTCCACCATATAGAAAAAAACACTAAGGGGCACTTTGATACCGGTATGATGGGAACTCCTTTGTTATTACAGGTACTAACAAAATATGGGCGGGCAGACCTGGCTTATACTTTAATGAGTCAACGGGATTTCCCAAGCTTCGGGTACCAGATAGATAAGGGTGCTACCACCATCTGGGAAACCTGGCGTGGGGATGCTTCACACAGTCACCCAATGTTTGGGAGTGTATGTCAATGGTTTTACAATTCACTTGCAGGAATAAATCCTGATCCGGAACAGCCAGGTTTCAAGCATATTATAATTAAACCTCAACCGGTAGCAAATTTAAAAAATGCCAAAGCCATATATGAATCAATCCATGGTATAATAGAATCCGGTTGGGAATTAACAGGCAATAATATGATTTTGAATGTTTCAATACCTGTAAATACCAGTGCATCGGTTTTTATTCCGGCAAAGAACGAATCTGATGTAAAAACTACTGTTTTTAACGGAAGGAATCAAGTTGGAATTACTTTCATTGGAATAAAAAATCATATTGCTGAGTATCGCATCACATCAGGAAAATACAAATTTACTTCTAAAAATGCCGGAGACCTGATAATGGAATCCATGTTAACAGCACCCAGAATAGTCCCTTCTGATACCACAATCCTATTTCCTGATACGGCAAGTATAGAACTTTTAACCGACCATGAGAATGCAACTATCAACTATACGCTTGACGGTGATGAACCCGATATAAATTCACCTGTTTATTCAGAAAAAATTATACTTTTCAAAAACACCACTATCAAAGCCAAAGTATTTAAAACAGGCTTACAGGCAAGTCCGGAAATATCAGGTACATTTACTTTTATCGATCCGGGCAGAAACGGAATAAACTATAAATACTTTACAGGTGAATGGAATAAACTTCCTGACCTCAAGTCTTTGAAACCTTTAACCACAGGCAAACTATATGAAATTAGCCTGGATAATATTAAGCTCAACAAAGATAAATTTGCACTTCTTTTATCAGGTATAATTGAAATTCCAAAATCCGGAGAATATACCTTCTACCTCAGCTCAAATGATGGAAGCAAATTATACATTAATGATAAACTTATTGTTGATAATGATGGCTTACATGGTGCCATTGAAAAGCAGGGATCTCTTATGCTGCAACCCGGAAAGCATTCTTTATCAATTCACTATTTTCAAGCTGGTGGAGGCTATCTGCTTGAAGCTTATGTTTCCGGTCCCGGTATGGAGAAAAATAAAATTCCGGCTTCAATGTTATTTATATCAAGTGATTAATTCTGCTATCTCGATTTTCAGCTTTGGCAAATGATTTATAACAATACCCCATATTACGATGTCATCAACTTTATCGTATCCGTGAATAACCCAATTTCTTGCATCTACAATTTTCCTTGCATTTCTAATTTGGCAATCCGGATCCAATTTTAAAATATTATTCATTGCTTCTCCTATGATTTCAATTTCTCTTTCAATACCCCGTCGCAGCAATTTATTATTCTGATATTCAGAAAAGTCTCTTTTTTCACCGAGGTAATCTTCAATTGATTCAATAGAAGTTCTAATATCAAATAGATATTTATTTATTTCAAGTTTCATAAATCAGTTCCTTGGTTTTATTTATACTTTCAATAAAATATGGATTTGATAAAGTCCGCTCAGTTACAATATCTATTTCACGATTAAAAAGCTCTCTTAATCTATAATGTAATTCGAAATAATTATCGGTATATTCCTCAATGGTTAATTTTTCAGAAAATGAAATAAGAAAATCGATATCACTATCTTCATTGAATTTATTAGATACAGCCGAACCAAATACATTCATTCGTTGTATATTAAGTACCTTACAAAGATTCGTTAATTCTTTCTTATAATTTTTAATTAACTGTTGCATTTTCCTTTTTTATCAAAGATAATAGTTTTTATCTTATGCTAACTTACAACGACTTGAATATTCATCTTAAATATCTATATTGTAATGAATAATCCGGGTTAACATTTTTGTGATAACAATTAAAAAATAACGGGTTTTTGAAATAACAATATATTAATTTCACAAAAAGCAAAATTATGTACAACTATAGAATTACACCAAAAAAAACAGCTAATCTTTTTACTGTATATTTCCTTATAATACTAATTGGATGCACTGGTAACCCTCAAAAAAATGAGAAAATAGAAGCTGGGGCAGAACCAGCCATGAATACCTTAACAGAAACTGAAGAACAACAGGGTTGGATGCTCTTGTTTGACGGTAAAACATTTGAAGGTTGGCGTGGATTAGGTCGCGATAGTGTACCTGAAGCTCACTGGATTATTGAAGATGGAGCCATTCGTAAAGTTGAAAGCGGGAAAGTACCAGTTCAGGCAGATGGTCAACCATTAAGTGGTGGCGATTTGATGACCATAGAAACTTTCCGGGATTATGATCTGACTTTTGAGTGGAAAATCAGTGAAGGTGGAAATAGTGGTATCAAATATAATGTTTCGGAGGAGATGTCAACCCGTGGTGGTCCTTCTCATGCAGCGATGGGATTTGAATACCAGATGTTAGACAATGAAATGCAACCAGACAATCTAAATCCAACACACCTGGCTGCTTCGCTTTATGATATGATCACTTGTGAAAATGGCACACTTAAGCCTGTAGGAGAGTATAATACATGCCGTATTGTTTTTAATAGAAAGCATGGTGAGCACTGGCTGAATGGAGTTATGGTTGTTGAGTATGATCTTGGTTCTGCTCGTTTTGATTCACTTTTTCAGGCAAGTAAATACAGAAGAAATCCTGGTTTTCCTGAGAAACGGGCTGGTCATATTGTATTGCAGGATCATTCAGATGATGTATGGTACCGTAATATTAAAATACGCAGATTAGCATAATAATAGCATCAAAATTATCATACATCGCCTGATGAGATTAATACTGTATACAATTCATCTATCGAGGAATAATGCATACAAAAAATCATTAAAATGTCAATAAAACCCACCATTAACTTACTTCTGATTGTACTATATTTATGTAGCTATCAGGTATCGGGCCAGGGGAAATTACTACGTGGTCAAAAATGGGAAAAATTTTCAGATACAGGGAAAACTGCTGATTATTATGTTGCTAACAATGGAAATGATAGCTGGTCAGGAACCCTGGCAGAGCCCAATACAGATAAATCCGATGGACCGTTTGCAAGCATCAAAAGAGCTCAATTGGCGGTAAGATCACTAAAAACACAAGTATATATTCCAAAAAGCGAACCTGTTGAAACCAGATGGATTGGTTCACCTTACATTTTTGGTAAAGGAAAAGATATTCTGGTTTTTATTCGTGAAGGTTACTATACCCTGGAAGAACCGCTTGTTTTCAACCCGAAGGACGGTGGAGAGCGGATTGAAACAAATTTGCCATCCGGCGCTTTTGAATATCATAAACTTAAAGATCATTATGTCACATATGCAGCATATCCGGGCGAAAAACCAGTGATATCAGGGGGCATGCAGTTGTTTTCATGGAAAAAAGAGAGAAATTTCTGGAAGATAGAAAACGTAGACACTTATGTACAAATGCTTGTTGTAGATGGTAAAAAACAAACACTTGCCAGGACACCGGATACCGGTTATTTCGTGCCTCCTTTGCTTTCAGAAACACCTGATAAGCTTTACTTTAACGGAGGTGAATTAAAACAATGGGAAGAGATGGACAACAATCGTGTACATATGCTATTGCGGTGGCATAAGGGAAACAATTCCATTTCGCGAATTGAGGAAAAAACAAATACAGCCTGGCTAAGTAAACCGCAAGATGGGGTAGTTATTGTACCACCACGGTATTACGTCGAAAATGTTAAATCCCTTATGGATGCACCCGGAGAATGGTTTTATGATCAAAAACGAAAAGAATTAAGTTATATCCCGTTAACCGGTCAGGCAGATCAAAATACAACTCAATCAGTTGCACCTCAAATAAACGAATTATTGGTGATCCGGGGCGAACCTGGCAAACCTGTCAGGAATCTTCGTATTTACGGCCTGACCTTTGAAGCCGCATTACCTGGAAGCAGTGCAATTATTTATGAATATGCGCACGGATGTGAATTTGGTGATTCAAAACTCAGATCATGTGGCGGAACAGGAATTTCGGTTAAAAAAGGGTGTTATCAAACCCGGATTCTGAGTAATATATTCCAAACTATTGATAACACAGCAATTAGCATCCATGGTCCTGATAAACCCACTGACTGGAAAGGGATCCTGCGTGAAACCACCATTTCCCATAACAAATTTTTTGACTGTGGAGGGAATAATATTAGTGCCTCTTTTTCCCTCTTCACCACAATTTCTCACAACTATATAACAAAGACCCGTGGGAGGTATGCTATTTCAGTAGGTGGTTGGTCCAATTTAGAAGAAGCTATTGATGGTAACTACCTTGTGGAATACAATCATTTGGATGATGTACAAAAGGATGCTGATGATTCCGGTGCTATTAAAACTGCAGGCACAACATTTAACTCTGTGGTCAGAAAAAACCTGATACATGATGTCAGAGCAGGTTATTTCAATGATAACGTTGGTTTTTGGTTCGATAATATGTCACTGGACTGGCTGACAGAAGATAATATTTTTTACAACCTGGAACAGGGTGAAATGAAACTCTGCGCGGCAAATTTTGTTGATAACATCTACAGGAACAATTTTCTGATCGAACCACCGGAAAATTCACCGGAACAAATTATCTCCGGTGACCCTGAGTTTCAATATGATGATCTTAATATCATGGCTTCAGGAAAAACAAACCCAAATGCAACCTCTGCAGGTAGTAGTATTTCTGTTAGTGCAAAAGTATTCAACAGCGGATCAACCGGAATCTTTCCTGTTGAGTTGTACTTAGACGGGAGAATTATTGAGAAAAAACCCTTTCCGGTAATTAGTAACAACACCCGCAGAATATTTTTTGAGATGCGCATTTATGATGCAGGGCCCCATAAACTTGCCATTGGAAATACTGCATACAAAGATATTTTTATCGAAGGAGAAAAACCTGCTGTGGTATATGAAGATATGCAGCTTTCTGAGACATCAATTCTTTCAGGCGAAACAACCAGAATAAAAGCCCTTGCAAAAAACCTGCAACCGTACCACTACGATGAAAAGGCACAACTGTTTCTGAATAATGAAGTATTTATATCTCAATCTGTTAGTCTGGATGGGAATGAGTCCAAAGAGGTTAGTTTTGAAATAAGTCCTGGTATTGGTAAATACTCCGTTCGAATAGTAAATAGTAATGAATTAAATTTAACAGTCTCAGATTGGGTAAAGGTTGAATTTGATAACGAAAATTTATTCACTTATTGTTCAGCAAAAGCCAATCCTTATAAGATAGATTCAAATCCGCAAAAA
Organism: Chlorobiota bacterium; assembly: GCA_030592565.1. Lineage (GTDB taxonomy): Bacteria > Bacteroidota > Bacteroidia > Bacteroidales > JAADJA01 > JAADJA01. Next base: position 348 of record JAUVIX010000258.1, on the reverse strand, counting down.
AACAGCTATAAAATAGAAGCTGGTGGTTCAGACTTCTTCCATGCTGAGGATTCATATGCTACCATATTTATCAATAAGATCAAAGGTGATTTTGTTGCCACAGTGAAAATAAAAAGATTCGGAGATCGCACTCACGAATGGTTTCGTGCAGGTCTGTTCGCTCGCAATGATATGACCAAAAGTTTTGATACCCAACCTGGCAGCAAAGGATCAATGCTATTATTTGGCACACCGGGACGTGCAGGAATTAATTATGACGAATTTGGTAATGGGTGCATGCATAAAGCCAATAGTCACAACCTGTTTTTCAAGAACTTTTTCAAGTGCAAAAATCTTGTCCCTGAGCAT